>JAFGPS010000189.1 GCA_016936075.1 Sedimentisphaerales bacterium
CCGTTCGGTTTCATTGAAGAATTATGACTGAACACGTTGAAAGCAATCTGGTATGGGAATGCGTTGCATGTCGGTTTTTTACCATCCAGGATTTCCTGGGATTGAGTTTCAAGCTCTTTCATAGCGGATTGTCCTGCACCGCTTGCGGCCTGATATGTACTTACAATCATTCTCTTAACTGGATTTGCCTGATGTAACGGCCAGACCGGGACGATTCCGATGATTGTCGAGCAGTTAGGATTTGCGATAATGCCTTTATTGTTGGCTATTTCCTGGGGATTAATTTCAGGAATAACCAGCGGTACATCAGCATCCATTCTGTAAGCTGAAGAATTATCGACTACGACCGCACCTGCTTCTACTGCTGCCGGGCCGAATTCTTTGCTTCGAGATGCGCCTGCGCTGAATAATGCAATATCTACGCCGGAAAAGCTATCTTTCGTTAGTTCTTCTACTGTATATGTTTTACCTTTGAATTCGATTTTCTTGCCTTTTGACCTGCTGCTTGCAAGCATTTTGATTGAATCGAAGGGGAAATTGCGTTCTTCGAGAATACTTAAAAATTCCTGACCAACTGCACCGGTAATACCGGCTATAGCTAAATTACAACCCATTTTATTAGCTCCTGAAAAATTTTACTAAAATTAAAGGCAGCCCAATCCAGCTTCTACTATGGCTTCCTTGGTTGCTGCCCATGTTCAAACGATATTTACAAACATGGGATTATACCAGATAATAAAAAACAATGCAATAGTGGTGATACTTATACTAATTATTTAGTCTGCTGATTCTGTAATTGTGGTTCTTTGCCAGAAAGCGGCCAAAGCAGAGGCAGTAATTATGCAGATAAAGACAAAAATCGCCGCCGGTATCGCCGCCTGTTCACCGATATGTTTCAGCGCAAGAACTGTACCAAGACCGGCGTTTTGCATACCAATTTCAATGGTAAGAGTGCGTTTTCTTCGGGTATTCATTCTAAATAGTGAACCCACACCGAAGCCGGCCAGCATGCCGTATAAATTCAAAATTATCCCAGTAAGTAAAACAATACCTGTAACTTTGGCGAGATTTTTCTCATTTAATGCTATTACGAGCGAACAAATGAAAATTATAAAAGTCGCTGATATTGCCGGGAAAATATAAAGAATTTTTTCAATTTTCTGTTTGAATAAATGTCTGACAGCAAATCCTGCAAACAATGGAATGATAACCATTTTAATAACAGTAAGGAGCATGTTACCGAAAGGTATATCAAGTTGCGATTGAGCAAGCAGAAAAGTTAGTCCGGGCGTAAGTAAAGGACAAAGAAGTGTCGATACTGTCGTAAGTGACACAGAATAAGCTGTATCCGCTTTTGCAATATAACTCATTACATTGCTTGCCATCGCACCGGGAGCGGAACCTGTAAGTATTAATCCAACCGCAATTTCAGACGGAAGATTGAAAAGCCTGGCCAGAAAAAAGGCTCCGAGCGGCATAATTGTGAATTGCGCCGCCGAGCCTATCAAAACAATAATCGGATTTTTCAGAATTCTTTTAAAATCCTCGACCTGTAGTACAATACCTATCCCGAACATAGTAAGGCCAAAAAACCAATCCATGCCCGGTTTAAGAAATATAAAAGGTTTCGGACAAAAGTATGCAATTACTCCGAATATAATTACGAATATCGCAAAATATCTTGTGTAAAAATCAAGAATTCTTTTAAGCATAACGTACTATATTCGGATAGTGTTTACTTGTTAGTAGCTCAATCCGAATCCAAATTCATAAAGAGGGTCATAATCGCTATCGCCAACGTTAATCGGAATCTGGTCCATTGATTTCGGCCATGTGAAGGAGAGTTTTCCTGTTGGTTTGTAATCTCCGAAGAGTACATCAGCTACGCCCTGACCTTCTGTTCCGGGATACCATGCTGCTACGATTGCATCTGCTTTATCGAGAATGTCACCAATAATCATTGGACGGCCTGAGATAATAACCGCGACAACCGGGATTCCTTCGCTTTTGATTGAATTAATCATTTCAACCTGCTGAGCACTTAATGAAAGGTCGCCATTGTCGCCTGAACCTTCGGCATATGGTCTTTCTTCGCCGACAAAAACGATTGCTACATCAGAACCGGCGGCACCTGAGCCGTCTCTTGAGTAAACAACTTCTGTATCGGAAGAAACAATATCTTTGATTCCCTGGAGAATAGTTGTTCCTTCTGTAAGGTCGTTGCCGCTCTGTCCCTGCCATTGAATTGTCCAGCCGCCGCACTGATTACCAATATCATTACCATTAATACCGGCCACAAAGATTTTCTTTGTATTTTTAGCCACTGGAAGAACTTCATTGTTATTTTTAAGCAGAACGAGTGATTCACGTACTGCCTGACGAGCTACTTTGCGATGTTCTTTTGAGCCGAATATTTCATGGAGTTTTCTATCTGTCAGATGTGAACGACTATCATCGAAAAGGCCCATAGCAATTTTAACTCTCAGGATTCTTGTTACTGCATCGTCTATACGTGACATTGGAACAGTGCCTTCTTCTACAAGCTCTTTCAGGAAGGTGAAGAATTCTGCATATCTTGTCGGTTCCATCGCCATGTCCATACCGGCGTTTATCGATATTGCAATAGCTTCCTTGAAATTCCGCATATTAATCTGATCAATTGCATTATAATCTGAAATTAAAAATCCTTTAAAGCCCAATTCACCTTTAAGCAAATCAGTCAAAAGAAACTTGCTTGCTGAGCATTTTGTACCGTTCCAACTGCTATACGAAGGCATAATTGTTGCAACTCCTGCATCTACACAAGCTTTGTAAGGTGGTAAGTGAATTTTGCGAAGTGTATCTTCGTCGAATTCAGAATTACCTGCGTTCAATGTCACTCTTGTTCCGCCGCGTGTTGTCATTGCGGCTCCGCCGAAATTAAATCCGCCAAAAGCGGGTCCTCCTCTTCCTTGTGATGTAACTGCGGATGTTCCGCCGTCGGCGATGTAGTGTTTTGCGCAAGCGGCTACAGCGAGAGGATCGCTAAGGTCATTTCCCTGTAAGCCGCGAGTAGAAGCGGCTCCTAAAATGGATGCTATTTCAGGTTCTTCCGAAAATCCCTCATAAGTTCTTCCCCAACGCTCGTCACGAACTACAGTGACACATGGCGCGAAGGTCCAGTTCATGCCAGTTGCTTGCATTTCAATAGCGGTTATTTTTCCAATTTTCTCGATTAGTTCAGGATTATTTGTACAGCCAAGAGCAATATTGTGTGGGAAAATGGTTGCTCCTATTACATTGCTATGGCCATGAACCGCGTCAACTCCGTACATAACAGGAATACCGAGACGTGTTTTCATGGCTATGCTCTGTACTTCATCATAGACATCAGTCCAGGCTTCAAGGCTATTACCAGCAGCCGGGTCAGAGCCTCCTCCCATCAGGACCGAGCCGAGGAAGTATTTCTGGATATCATTTTTATCCTGCATTCCAACATACTCGGATTGAATCATCTGACCGATTTTTTCATCAAGGGTCATTGTGGCTAATATTTCTTTGGCTTGTTCGTCATAAGTTAAAAGAGATTTTGGCTTTGATTGAGATAAACCTGCCATTGTACCGCAGGAAGCCAACATAACAGCAATGCAAATTACAATCAATAATGTAGTAATTCGAGTGTGTGAAGAGATTTGTTTTGTCATTTCATTACTCCTTAAAACCTGATAGATTTGTCAAATTCACTTTCCTGTGACGCGAAACAACTTTATAAATAAATTATAACCGGGATTTTATAATAATATAGTTGTGAATGCTACCTTTTTTCCTTTTAATAATGAATGAGGAAATAGAGAACTTACTTTTTGTAAGGAATATCAGCTTGCATATCCAAAAAGTCGGAGCAATATTTTTTTCTCAGGCACTTTTTACAATGATTACCTCTCCATATACTGTCGAATTGTTCCATAATCTTTTCTATCGTATTCTTATTATCAGTGATGAATCCGGACTCGAAATTCCTTTTATGTTCGCTTTTTGCTCCCATACCGGCGCCTGTAAGATTTGCACTTCCTGCATAGGCAAAGCAGCCGTCTATTATTACTGTTTTGAGATGTACTCTTGGGCATAGAATTCGTTCCATACCACTTATCAAATTCGGATATCTATCGAAATCATTTCTAAAAGCAGGTCCCGGTTCTTTTGCATGGAGCAATCTTATTTCGACATGTTCAGTTACCAGGTCGGATAGAATTTCAAGAAATGGGACCATCTTGTTTCTTTTTTTGACATGAAGGTCTTTCAAGTCTGAAGTGGCAATCCAAAGAAATCTCTTTGCGTTCCCAATTCTGTCGCAAATCACCTTTTCATAAATATTTTTGTCTGTAATAAAATCGAACATTTCCGCATGATTATACAGCTTGATTCACATGATTACAATCTTTGTCATATAGCTATTTAAAATAACAAGGCCTGTATGAAATTTCATACAGGCCTTGTGTTTTGTCAACTAATTCTAAAAGATTTAGAGATCAGTCCTGATATAATCACAACCTTTTATGGTGTTGGATCAGACAGGTACCTTACTTCTGCATCAGATAGAACTCTGTCATATAATCTGACTTCGTCAAGGCTACCATTGAAGAGACCTTCGAATCCAGTATTATCACTATTGGCTCTTGCGCCAAGTGAAGCGTTCTGCGAAGCAGGACTGAGTCTATCGCCTACTGTAGCACTTTCCTGGATAAGTTTACTATCGAAGTAAACTCTCTTGACACCTGCATCCTTATCAAATATGCAAGCAATGTGAGTCCATCTTCCAATGGCAGGCGGATCAACGATCATATCTTGACTCCAGTTAGAACTTTGACCTTCTAAGCTAATACCTCTTGTTGTGAATGCAAGACCTTCACCGGTTTTACCCTGCATACCAGCAACGTAGCCGCCAGCTCTACGAATCTGGAAGCCTTCGGAACCTTCACCACGTTTGGCGACCATTACGCTGCCCCATTCACTGCCCCAATCTTCAATATTGGCCCAGAATGCGATGGAGAAGCTGCCTGTGAAATCAAATTGTGTAGCAGGACCGAGATCAACAACGTCTTCATTGGCATCGAATGCTAATGCTTTGTTATAGCCGGTATATTCATTTGCTACAAACGTTGGGTTACCAATGATTGTACCATTAATGCCGTTACCTGAGCTATCATTGACATTGTTATCCAGTTTATACCTTGCAACCAGGTTTACATCACCAGGATTTACTGGTTCTATCGGTGTAGGTAGATTTTTGTACAGTCTTATATCATCAACGTTAATCTTGCCTGTGCCGGTCTTTGATTCGGTTCTGATGAAACCAATCTTGAGACTATTGACATTGTTAAGATTTACTTGATTTCCAAGAAGAGGTACCTGTACCTGTGTCCACCAAGGTGTGACTAATTCACTGTCTTCAATAAGGTCCTGTTGATACCAATAAGTTGCATCATTCAGTTTGACGTACAGTTTTTCGGTAGTAATATTGGCTAAATCACCATAAACATAGAATACCAACCATTGTGGTCCACCTGATGTCCAGTTACTTCCGGAAGTAAGTTGACCTGGGTTAGCACTAACTTCTGAATAACCATTTGTACTTGTATCATCGAACATGAAAATCATCGATTTACTACCGTCATTGGCTATGTCAGTATCAAGATTTATTGCAGCGCCGTTACCTGAAGAACTTGATCCACCGTTCCACTTGTTTATAGAACTGCCATAACCTTCGAAATCATCAACGACTGTATATGTACTTGTGGTGAAGCTCCATGTATCTCCAGACCATTCTGAAGGAACGGATGCCATATTGACTTCAACTACACGCCAGAAATATGTTCCACCCAGATCAAGTCCTGAAGGAGCAAAACTTGGGTTAGTGACTACAACTGAAGCCGCTGTACCATCTGTAACAGCTTGTTCATCTGTACCAAAGTAAACCATATGTTCGACAGAGCCATCTCCAGGTGCCCATGTAAGTGTTGGAGTTACAACAACGCCTGTAGCAGCATCAGCCGGACTTGGAGTTGTCGGACGAACAGGAACGTAATAGAATCTAACTTCGCTCAAACCATAATTTTTGAATGCTGAAGTCCAGTTGCTGATTGCAGTAATCCTTACGGCATTAATTGCAAGACCATTGGCAACACCACCAAGATCAACCATTTGAGGATCTAAAGCGGAGCCAGTACCTTTGGCTAATTCGTTTACATCTAATGCTGTCCATGTTTCTCCTGCATCTGCTGAATATTCAATGACAACTTCTTTCATTGCATAACCTGCAGAAAAACCGGTCTGGTTGTGGTTCCAGATAAGCATTCTCGGCATTTTATATACGTCATCGAAGTCATATCTAATCCATGCCTGATTCGGGTCTGATGTGGAATCACTAAGCCACATATTTGTATTGGTTGTATCATGTTTGTCACCAGTAAGACCTGAGCCGTCAATAGTCTTTTCCGGGCCCTGATTTTCATCTTTCTGGCTTGAAGCAGTTACAGTAATGCTTGACTGAGGAACGATAAGTCCGATAGCCTTTGTTGAGAAGTTCCAGACATTTCCTTTGTATATGGTCATGTCTGCTTCATTTACTTCATCTATTCTCCAGTAGTAAGTTGTACCATAATCACCTGCTGTATCATAGAAAGCATCTGTTTGCTGCTGGCTTACGAGTACACCCATTGGCTCATCAACAGTTGCATCAGTTACAGCCTGCATATCTGTTCCGAAATATACATTGTGTGAATCTGCATAATCACCAGGTGTCCATGAAAGCATATTAAATCTTGTCAGATCTGATGCATTATTTTCAGGCATTGGTTTTGTAGCTTTTACTACGGCTGGAGGTGGTCCTTCTGGTGGACATGGAGCAACATAATCACCTTCATACCATCTGGCATGGTCGATATATACATCACCGGCTTGCATGCCTAACCAGATAGAAACATCATGATCATTTTCCAGTATAGTGCCGAAATCTGGAGTTGTGACTGAATATTCCGCCCATTCTGTTGTCAGCGTTTTATATTCTGCACCGTACCCAGTCCATGAGCCGCCTCTATCCTGAGGTTTCAAATAGACCTGCATTCCATCATATGAACCTTTCAGGAACACCGAGAAGGTATAATGCTTACCAGTTTCAAAAATAAGACCTGGTTGAGCTAATGCTGGTATATATTCGCTTGAGCCTGGAGCGTCAATAGTAACTTTTAATGCTTTGCCGCCATGTTGTGCTTCACCTTCAACAACTTCGTATGCAGGACTTGCATTATCAAATACCCATGGTGCTTCAAAACCATCTTCGAAACTGCCATTAACTAAAATATTTTCTTCTACACAAGCTGGACCACCTGGAACTGCATTAGGTAACGTTGCTGGATCTGTTGCAAGATCATCTGTAATAAGAATGGCATCGAAATACATTCCATCTTCTCTGTATGCAATTTCCAAATCATACTGGCCTGCATCCATAGTGAATTCTACTTGTGCATCGCCATCATCATTATTGAAAATTGCTGTCCATTCCCAATCTGTACCGACATATGCAGTATTGTTATTCCACTTAATCCAATCTGCACCTGAACTGTAGGTTGCACCATCGATACGTGCATAAGATGAATCATCGTCAACTGTATCGGTCGCCAATTTAACTCTTACAAAAACTTTGTAAGTTCCAGTTTCTGGTACATCAAAAATAAAATGTGCTGTACCATCTGGAGATGGTGAAGCGGTAGTACTATTATTACCAGCCGCTACACCAATATATTCACCACCTGATGCACATGGATCATCGTCATATGTCATCATTGGAGATGTCATAGGGTCGGCTGATTCTGCTTCACGCCATATTTCATTGGCTGCCTGTGTTAGGCTTGAAGCTGAAGCAAGCACAACAATAAAAGAAATCAAAAATATTAACTTTTTACACATAATACTCCTCCTATTAAAAAGGAAATGAAAAAATGACCTGTAAAGATTTTTACCTTTTCTGATATCAAACATGTATCTGCCCAGGATAATGCTGATTTGTTTGTGATTTTGTCTTTCATACACGAACTATCTTCTAAAAGGTAAAAAATCATAATTCCGAAGCATACGACCTCGGCGGTCCGATTTAACTCTAATTATATTGACTCAAAACTTGTAAAAAGACATTAATTAGGGTAAACACGCCTCCTCCATACGTAAAAAATCTCCTACACCATAGAATCTTAGGCGTAATACTCTTAAGTTATATTTATACCAAATATTTTACTTAAACGTCAAGAAAAAAATTATCTTTTACCCTAATTAACCTTCTTGTAAGGCAGAATCTTTACCTAAAACGACATTTTTCTGGTCAATTTTGAATTTTTCCAGTTTTTCGAGTAAGAAATTATCATTTAAAGCCATGATTTTTATTGCAAAAACAGCGGCATTTTTCGCTCCTGCTTTTCCAATTCCCATCGTTGCGACAGGCACTCCCGGGGGCATCTGGACTGTACTTAGCAATGCATCCATTCCGCCAAGTCCTTGTCCGGAATCTAAAGGTACTCCGATTACAGGTAAATTCGAGTGAGCTGCCATTGCTCCGGCAAGATGAGCCGCCATTCCAGCGGCGGCTATAATTACTTTAATGCCATTTAACGCTGCATTTTGAGCGAATTCACAGGCTGATTCCGGTGTTCTATGGGCTGATAATATTCTTACAATGGGTTTTATATCGAAAGATTCGAGTTCTTTGATACAACTTTTCATTACTTCCATATCACTATCAGAACCCATGACTATTGCGACTTGTGCTTTTTTTTCAGATACCATTTGTTTTCTCTTCTCGACTCGTTAAAATATATTGTTATTTCAAATCCTTCGATAATATAATAGCAATGTTAAAATCGAAAGGCAAGGATGCAACACAATAAAGAGTAGAAAAAGCTTGAAATATATTGTTTCTGATAAGAGATTTGTAAAAATATAAAAAAAAAGAGGGACCGAAAAATGCAGATACGGAAAGCTATAGTAGCAGATCAGTTCTATCCGGGCCAGCATGATTCCTGTATAGAGCAAACCAAAGAGTGTCTCGATAAAATTTCATACGAGAAGCCTTTACCGGAAACAGTTACCGCCGGTATTGTTCCTCATGCCGGATGGATGTTTAGCGGTGATTTGGCGGGATTGCTTTTTTCCAAAATAAAAGAACGACACGATACAATCCATACATTCATTATATTCGGAGCCGCTCATGGCTACTTCGGTAATATTTCTGCAATATGTGACAGCGGTTATTGGGAAACACCACTCGGTCAAATCGCAATAAATGAAGAACTTGCCGAATCTGTAATAAATTCTGGCACAGCGATAAGTGACCCCCAGGTGCATAATAGCGAACATAGTATTGAAGTACAGGTCCCGTTTATTCAATATTTATTCCCCGGCTCGAAAATATTACCGATTCTTGTTCCACCGAGAGAAAATGCAATCGCAATTGGAGAAGCAGTGGGGACAATTATAAGTCAGGATAAAGAAAAAAAAATTATTTGCATAGCTTCCACTGATTTAACACACTACGGCCCGCGTTACGGTTTTATTCCCATGGGTATTGGCCAAAATGCTTTGGAATGGGCTCATAAAGTAAACGATATGAAATTTATCGAACTTGCCTTGAAAATGGAACCAGAGGAATTGTTGAATAATTCAGCCGAAAATGGAAATGCCTGCGGCCCCGGCGCAGTCGCCGCTGCTATTGCCGCCGCAAAAAAACTCGGCTCACAAAAAGGCCTACTCCTTGGACATACAAATAGTAATGAAGTTTTACTCAATATCGGTGGACAGGCAGGTAACGATAGCGTCGGTTATGCTTCGATAATTTATTAAATTGCGATACAAGAGGAATTTAAAGTGTTAGTTCCAATTGTTACGCATTTTGTCTATAGAGAAAATCGTTTTTGGGATTACAATATATGGATTTTACTACGGTATATTTTTTAGAAAGTCGAATTCAGTGGTTTTTATTTGTTTTAGCTGTTTTAGGTTTTATTATATTAAGAGTTTCTATTTGGTATAATAAACTTGTACGCAAAGGCTTTTCTTTATCACCATTAATTATTGGCGACCCAATTGTAGGGATTTTAGTTTCGTTCACATTTATTATTGTAGGTTCAACCTTTTTTATTTCCTCTGTTGTTAAATCACAAAAATATGCTTATGCATATAGGCATAGTAAAGTTACAGAAGGAATAGTTAGTCTTTCACACGAGCAATCATATAATGGTGGGTCAGGAGATGTAGTTCATATTGGCAATAAAGAATTTGAAATTAATTATTTTACGGACACTCCAGGTTACAATTTTACAGTTGCTCATGGTGGCTCGCTTAAAAAAGGCGTTTATGCAAAAGTTTATTATTATAATGACTGTATTGTTAGAGTTGATGTTAGTAAAGTAGGGGAAATTTCAAGAAATTAAGCGCATTAACATGCGAAGAGCAATAAATAGGGACAATTCTAAAGGGTGATACAAGTCCAGTATTGATTGGATCAGGATAATAAGATGCGCCCTATATTTACTCAGTTAACGAAAACAAGTCCTCGGATCTTTGCTCTCCACATCCGGTACATCTGGTGTCATACCAGCTAAGAGTCTGGCCGCACTGGGAACATTTCCAGCGATTTTCTTCGTATAGAATCCAGTCTTCAACGCCCATATCTTTCATTTTTGCAAGGTTTGGCAGGTATTCCTGACGATGTGGATAATTATTACCATCATCAATTAAATTCGTAATACGATAGCAGGGTAAATCTCCACAGTTAGTACAGCGATCGTTATTCTGTGTGCTCGCTGCGTGTGTCCTTATATTGCAGTTCTTGCAATGGTTAGCAAGTGTTCCGCCGCTGAGACAGCCGTCGCATTGTAATCCTTCCATCATATTGACGAAAGAATCGATACTGGCATTTACCGATTCGGTTGGAAAATTGTTTTCGCCTTCGCCGTGTTTTTTGAGGTAAGCCGGGCAGGCTCCGCAATATGTTCCACATGCGGCTGCCAGATGTACCGGGCCTATTATCTTAGGCATTACATAAGGTTCACGATACGTATCGGAAATCAGTGTATTGGCAATGTTGACAGGATCATCTTCATCTATATTTTTGTCATTATTGTTTACACGCGAGATGCGATTGTTTTCATTATCAAAGAACAGCCATGGTCCCATGTTAAAGGGTGTTACCTCAATATCCACGTCTCTGTCAGCTAAATAGGTCACCATGCTTTCCAATCGTTCTGAGCCGAATGGATAGTCAACCAGAGCAGTACGAATAGCGTTAATATGCGTCTCAGGTCCCATTCTCAGGCTTGTATTGGCTACCAGGATACCGGTATTAGCGGGTGTAATCAATTCGACAGGTGCAGTCAAGTCACCTGGATTGCGGGAACGTACCGCATCAAAAAATCCCTGCTGATGCATTGCACCGCCGTCGCCGCTGAAGGATTGGATCTCATGACCGTCGTAATCATAGGCCATGCCGCCGCCGCGGAAACCGGCATAGTATCCATTTTCGCAGTAAACCACAACTCCGCTTGACATACCGAAGACCATTTCATCAATCCCCAGGCTGCGGATTTCCAGGACGATCGGGTATTCAGGGTAATCCAGGATAGTCAATTGTGCGGTTGGTGTTTCACCGGCATCGTCCAATTTAAAGCGGCGTCCCATAGAAATCACGCGCCTCGGCGGTGCGGTAATGCCGGCAAACATGTGTGCCGTGTCCAGGACATGAATTCCAAGATTCCCGATGTCGCCATTGCCGGTCTCCCACATCCAATTCCAGTCATAATGCACGCTATTGCGACTAATGGGTTCATATGGTGCTCGTCCCTGGTACATATCGAAGAAATTAGGATTACCCGCACAAGTCGGGATATAGGGATCGACTAAACCGATGTTCTCCCGGTTTTCGAACCAGAAACCGTGAATATTTTGAATTTTACCGATGTTGCCTTCCTGGACCCACTGCACTGGATCCAGGATTCCAGGATCAGATCGCTGCTGGGTGCCGATTTGCAGAATGCGGTTGTAATACTGGGCGAATTCATACATTAACTTGCTTTCAGACACATTATGGGCAAGTGGAGTTTCACAATAGACATCTTTGCCTGCTTGCATGGCCAAAGTCGCCATCATTGCGTGCCAGTGGTTAGGCGTTGCGATCATGATGGCATCGATATCAGTGCGTGCTATCATATCGCGATAATCCAGATAGCCCATAATACGACCACCGATGCTGCTTCTCGTGTTGGCAAGAATGACTGAATCGACATCGCACAAAGCAACGATATCGACATTAGGAGCGGCCTGAGCCCGTGCGATAAGCGTTTGCCCGTAACCGTGTAAGCCAACAATTCCCACACGAATTTTGTCATTGGCCTGGAAGGCATTCGCCCAGGCAGATTGATAATGGATTCCGGTAAGTCCGGCAGCCACCCCGACTGTACCTTGGAGAAAACGGCGTCGATTTATTTTTTTGTTCCCCATCATATAACATCCTCCAATCTCCGATATAGTTTAGCATTATACTTCACAAAGCAAAATTATTATTCATTAAATTGCCTATCAAATCAATTGCTAACAAGCCTGGATTTTAGCATAATTCAGACTATTTGTCGAGTTAATAATGCGGAATTTGGATGCATTGGTTAGTCACGAATACCTATTACTTAAAGCATAGGGGGACAAGTTTAACTAATGACTAACCACTAAAAACTGATCACTATATTATCAATATGGACGTACCTTATTATTTTCTATTTACATAGACAGAGGAAACAGTTGCTCGGATCTTGGCTCTCCACATCCAGCGCATTCGGCGTCATACCAGCTCATAGGCATGCCGCACTTGGGACAACGCCAGCGCTCTTCTTCGTATTTAACCCATTCCTGAACGCCCATCTCACGCATTTTTTCAAGGTTTGGCAGGTATTCTTTACGGTGCGGATAGCCGCCCATATTTATTAAATTTGTAATACGATGGCATGGCAACTCTTCACAGTTGCAGCAACGAGAATTTTTCTGTGTATTCAATGCGTGCAGTCTTATATTGCATCTTTGGCAATGCCCGGCAAGCGTACCGCCACTGAGACAACCATCACAAACAAGACCATCCATCCAATTCGAAGGCGGAATCCCCTTTAGTGTTTTTTTCGGTGCTGATGAAGCTCTCTTTTCGCCTTCGCCGTGTTTAGCGAGATAAGCCGGGCATGCTCCGCAATAAGTTCCGCACGCGGCTGCAAGATGTTCTTTACCTTTGCCGTCTTCGATTTCAAGCTCCGAATTCTCTTTTGAGGGTCCTGCACAATTCAATGAAAAACATGCACAACAAAAAGCCGTACCAGCCGCTCCCTTAACAAACTTTCTTCGAGTTACTTTCTTATCATTATCCATATTCGTTCTCACTACTTAAAAATGCTTATTTGGTTGCAATGAGTTTCAGGAATTCTTTTGCTATTTTTCGGGTTTTGGGGCTTTGGCAATTTAGCTGCTCTTCGACGAATGCGAGAATCTTTTTTTTGTTTTTTGCCTGTTCGTAATATTTTTCGAAAGCTTCTATAATCGATGCTTTGACTAAATCTATTCGTTCCTGTTCGTGGTGAGTTTTATCGATTGCTAAAAGCTTATTTGTAATTTTTGTTTGCAGGTTTGGTTTTGCAATAGCAATTACGCCGCAAGCCTGGGCGATATAAGCGGCTGTGATAAAACTTTTATCATCAAGCAGAGAAAAGTATTTGTTGAATATTTTCTCGAATTTATTGTCTTTATCTTCTTTTGTAAGATTTCCCAAAAGAAGAACCGCACTTAGTTTGTGATATGTATTGTCACTATCAAGAAATTTTACAAGGTCATCGAATTTAGAATATAGAAGTTCCGGCTTTTGCTCAGTTACTGCAAATAATATTTTGCTGCTGTTATATCTGAGAGTTTCATTTTTCGACCATAGATTCTCAAGCAATCCTTCACGCAGCTTTTTATCTTTGAGTGCCACTTTCGCAGCGGCTTCAATATCAAGCTTTTTATCGTTAAGGTCGATTGGCATTGTCAATTATCTCCTTATTCTTTAATAGTAGGGATATAACCACTCGATAATCTATGTAACACTTCGCCTGCATGTTGGACTACTAAAATTCCTTCATCTTCCCTGTTCTCATAGTCGGAAACATTTATATCGTCGGGATTCATATATCCCAGGTTTATTTTTTCGCATCTTTCTTTTGGTATTCTTGTCGCAAGTATTACATTAACTCGCGGCTTTTCTACGCCGTCAATAAATGTGCCTATACCTCTTACGTGTGTCGAATGAGCGAGAATACCTCTTGGTACGTCTTTGAACTTATCCATTTGCTTGAGATAATAATCTCGCGTATGGTAGCCGATTTTGTCTAACCATTTTGCATGCGAATAACAAACTTCATCAATATGCGGTGCGTAAATAATCAGCGTGCCGCCATCGGCGACTATCGGTTCGAGTTTATACATTACTTTGCCCGCGGTCCATATGTCATCGTACATCTTTGGTGCGATTCCGAGAATTGTATTATACGGCTTTTCCACGTAAGTGACATGAGTTTGCGCAGATAAGTCCGCCGCTCTTTCCCATGCTTCGACCGGGTCACCGATGAAGATTCCTTTCAGGTCATTATCCAGCGCGACTACCGCGAATAATTTTCTTGGTAGTTTAATTAAGGACGAAGATTTTTCTACGACCTTTCTTGTTTGTGTCCACTTTTCGCCGTTGATATGAGGATTCGTTATAACTGCGCCGAGCCAGTGGAAGAAATGAATAATTTCATCGCCCGCTATCCCGGGGAAAAGATATTTATGTCCGCCGGAGAATCCGACAACTTCGTGAGGAAATACGGGGCCGAGAATGAAAAATTCGTCATAGTCGAAAATGAGTTTATTAATTTTGACATCAACTTCCTCACGGAACAAGCCGTTGCTGAGACTTTCAATTTCATCTGCGGATATTTTACCAACAGAAATAAACGATTCAGGTTTTTCCCATTCATGATTGAAAAATTTAACTGATGCATATTTACTTGTTCGTTCCTGGGAAGTGATATCCAATCTTGTGCGAAACTGTTCTTCGCTCATAGGTTGATGAGTTCCCAACGCTACGAGGCAATCGAGGGCTTTTGTTTTGCTTTCTATATTATCGAAAATAATTTTGAATATGTCACCGATAGGCCCTGAACGGGAATTGTCAGGAATTATCAGGAGAATGCGTTTGCCGGTATAATCATGTTTGGAAAAAAACGTACCTATTGCTTTGCGAACCTGCTCGATAGGAACGATACCATCTTTATTTTGTTTTTCTATAACCATAATTTCGTATTGTGTCAACTTGTGGCATGGGCTTCCAGCCCATGCATACGCGGGCAGGATGCCCGCGCCACATTAGGTTTTATTTTTGCCACGGCGGCAGTTCGGGTAAATATGAATCAAATTCTTCGATAACTTTCTTTTCATATGCTCCTGCATATGTGCCCTTAATGAATCTGTCGAACGCTTCGTCGTGGAAACGTTTCCATGACTGTATTTCATTGCCGGGATTTATCGGGTAAAACAAGGCATTGTTTGCTTTAGCGGCTTTCATGTCACCGGGTGCGTCACCTATCATAATGACATGGTCCTTTTCATATTTGCCTTTTGTCGCATATTCGAGGTGCTTGATTTTTGTACCCATTTCCTGTCCGGCGATTATAGCAGCATATTGCGCTATATCATGCTCGGCCCATTCACGTTTGAGCGCTTCGTCCGGCGTAGCGGAAACAACTACAACATCCGCTGAAGATTGAATTTTTTGCAGCGTTTCTCTTACAAACGGAAATGGCGGCATACCTTCTACTATTGCACCAACCATCCAGTTGACTTTTTCGCTCCATTCGTAAATGTATTCCAGTTCCTTTTTCTCTTCCGGACTTTTAGCATTTTCTATTGCCTGTGCCAGGCCGTCATTACTTAACACACTTTTCGGATCATCGATCCATGCGAAGTAATATGGAAATTTTGGAATTTCGAAGTTCATCGCTTTTGTCATTGGGTGAGTGGGCAGAAGGTCTGCCATGATACGTTTTAATGTTTTATGACGGTTTGCACCGCGTGTTTTTGAAAATAAATCTGCAAAGTCCTTGCATTCACGAGCTGCTTGTGCGACAGGTTGTAGTTTGAAATAAGAAATCATCCATGGGCAAAAACATTCTCTCTGTTTGATTCCCATCGTATCGAATGCGCAACCGTCTGAATCGATTCCAACGAAGAATTTATGTTTAGGTTTAAAGTCTTTTAATACTTGTGCAGGGTCAGTATCAACCATCTTTTACTCCTGTATTGTTACTTTTATATATTATTATGAATATTATTCTATAAATTAGACACCGCTAAAGGCAGAAAATCCGCCATCAATAGGGACAACTACTCCAGTTACAAATTTTGCGGCGTCGCTGAGAAGCCAGATTACTGTACCGACTAATTCGTCGGCTTGTCCGAATCTTCCCATCGGTGTATGGTCCAGTATTGTTTTGCCTCGCGGCGTGAGTTCGCCTGTTTTCTCATCGGTCAATAGGAAACGATTTTGCTCAGTCAGGAAAAAACCCGGCGCAATTGCGTTTACTCGAATATCTTTTGAATAATTCTGGCACACATGAACGGCCAGCCATTGAGTAAAATTACTTATAGCAGCTTTAGCCGCTGAATATGCCGCAATTTTTGTCAAGGGACGAAATGCGTTCATGCTCGAAACATTCAGTATCTGGCCGGAACCTTTATCGGCCATTTCTTTTCCGAAAACTTGTGAAGGTAATAGTGTTCCTATAAAATTCAAATCAAAAACAAATCTTATAGCTTCCGCCGATAAATCGAAGAAGGATAAATCCGGCGATGTAGTTGCTTCTTTCTTATTACCCCCTGCACCGTTTATTAATATATCAATTTGTCCGAATTCAGAAATAACCTTATCTTTTGCGGCTTCGAGGCTTTGTTTATCGAGTACATTGCATTTTATCGCGATTGCCTTACCTTTGTCTGAGTTAATTTGTTCGGCGACTTTATTAGCAGCGGCTTCCATTATGTCGAGTACGGCGATTTTCGCTCCTGCCTGAGCCAGGGAAACAGCCATTGTACTGCAAAGAACGCCGCCAGCCCCGGTAATTACGATTACTTTATCTTTAATAGAAAACAAATCATCCATTTTAAACCTTCCATATTTTTAATTAAATAAACTGACTTGCCCAATATAGTAAATGCGCATCACTTCAATTTCAACTTTTTATTGCTTGTGAGAGTAGATTTGTTGATATTACCATCAGAAAGGGAGAATTTGTTAAAAACCCCTTTTTTGTGAACTTTTTTATTTGACATATAGTATCATTATTGATACTATATATTTATGACAAGGATTGCTGATATTGTTGATGAAATGGAGAATAATCCAAAAGGGGTACGCTTTAAGGATTTATGCAGGGTTTGTGATCATTATTTTGATACTGCTCGTCAGAGTGGAAGCAGTCATCGGATTTATAAGATGCCTTGGTCAGGAGACCCACGTGTTAATATTCAAAACGACAAGGGTATGGCGAAAGCATATCAGGTTAAACAAGTGCTTAAAGCAATTGAAAGAATAGAAAATGAAAAAAACGATACAGACTAATCAATATATATATAGAATAACATGGTCCGAGGATGATAATGAATTTGTTGGACTATGTGTTGAATTTCCAAGTTTAAGTTATCTGGCTTCTTCTCCACAAAAAGCTCTGAGTGGAATCATGAATGTTGTCGAGGAAGTCGTTAAGGACATGATAGATAATAATGAAACTATTCCTGAGCCGTTAAATTCTAAGCACTATAGTGGTAAGTTTATGGTTCGAGTTCCTCCAGAAGTTCATCGCCAGCTTGCGATTGAAGCTGCAGAAGAAAATATTAGCTTAAACCGATTGATAAGTTCAAAACTATCCTAATTAGACAGGATATTGCACTTTTCTGCTCACAATATATTAACAAATTATTAAAGACAATCTCGCAATTTGGCGTTATAATCCTTAATGATATTGTTTTATAGCTGAAATATTAAGCATTAAGTAATACAATAGCTATCCAGAGGAGTCATAAGTGAATGGTAACGAATCTAAATTGAAAGAGAGAATGAATGTGTGGAATAGTCGCTTATCTTGGTAAGAAAATGGCACAACCAATCCTTATAGAAGGATTGAAGCGTCTTGAATATCGCGGTTATGATTCGGCCGGAGTGGCTCTTTTAGGTTGTGACGGAATAAAAATTACAAAAACAAAGGGCAGAATAAGTGCTCTGGAACAAATTCTGGAAAAACCCGAAGCAAATGCTGTTTTCGGTATCGGTCATACACGCTGGGCTACACATGGTGCTCCAAACACTGTAAATGCACATCCTCATATAGATTGTACAGGAAAAATTGCTATTGCTCATAACGGCATTATTGAAAATTACAACACCCTCAAAAAATGGCTTAAAAATGAAGGAATTGAGTTTATAACTGAGACTGATTCAGAAGTCATTGCCCAAATGATAGGCTATTTTTATGCCAAGGTAATTGCTAATCCGGATGATTTTGGCCTCAATGGCCAGAATAAATTCGAATGGGCGATCCAGCGTACTCTTCGTGAGTTACATGGAACTTTCGGCCTTGCTATTATATGCTCAGATTACCCCAATATGTTAATTGGTGCCAGAAAGGGAAGTCCTTTAATATTGGGAGTTGGTGATAATGAATATATTCTTGCTTCAGACGCGGCCGCTATTGTAGAGCATACGACAAGCGCGATTTATCTGGCCGATAATGAAATGGTTACTATTGGTTCGGATGGATTTCGTACGACTACAATAAATAATATTGCAGTTACAAAAGATGTCGAACCTATCGAATTCTCACTCGAACAAATAGAACTCGGCGGCTTCAAGCATCACATGCTTAAAGAGATTTTCGAGCAGCCTGAAGCACTTGGTAACTGTATGGGAGGCAGGATTGACAAACAGGAGCATAGAATAAAACTTGGCGGCATAGAAAAGTATCTCCGAGAGCTTACACGCACGAAAAGATTAATATTTACCGCCTGCGGGACAGCTTTCCATGCGGGCCTGGTTGGAGAATATCTTTTTGAGCAGCTTGCTCGAATTCCTGCTGAAACAGAATATGCAAGCGAATTCAGATACCGCAATCCTATTATCGAGGATGGAACAGTTGTGATTTCTATAAGTCAGTCCGGCGAAACTCTCGATACTCTTGCGGCGGTGGAAGAAGCAAAGGAACGTGGTGCAACAGTGTTCGGTGTTGTAAATGTTGTCGGTTCGACAATAGCAAGAGCTACAGACGCAGGGATATATCTGCACGCCGGCCCGGAAATCGGTGTAGCAAGCACAAAAGCATTTACTGCGCAGGTTGCGGTTTTAACTATGCTGGCAATTGAATTGGGAAGAAGAAGGCTTATCAGTGCTGAAATGGCTGATAAATATTTGTGTGAGCTTTCTTTAATACCTGAAAAAATTAAAAAAGTATTGGAACAGTCAGACCATATCAGAGAAATTGCCAAAGCCAATATCGAAAAGAATAACTGGCTCTTTTTGGGTAGGGGAGTGAATTATCCTGTCGCTCTTGAAGGTGCTCTTAAACTTAAAGAAATCAGTTATATTCATGCCGAGGGTCTTCCCGCCGCGGAAATGAAACACGGGCCAATCGCTTTAATTGCTGATGGTATGCCTGCAGTATTTATCGCAACTTCTGGAGCTCAATACGATAAGATTATGGGCAATATTTCTGAAGTGAAGGCCAGGGGCGGCAAGGTAATAGTTGTCGCGACAGAAGGTGACCAGCAGATACAGAAATGTGCTGATCACGTGATTACTATTCCTGATACCCCCGACCTTTTGCAGCCTATGGTTGCGGTTGTACCATTGCAGCTTTTGGCATATCACGCTGCGGTGCTTCGAGGCCATGACGTTGATAAACCACGAAATCTTGCCAAAAGCGTGACTGTTGAATAATCATTTTGCTGAACAATTGGTGAGAAAAAGCCAAAAATCTGTTTTTAACATATATCATAATCACTATAGTTGTCTTCTAACGACAAGCTTTGTTTCAAATTCTACTCGAAAAGCTCAGAATCAGGAAATATCATAATATCCGGGGTGAATTTCACAAAAATCTAATTTGTTACGCTTTATAATGAATATGATTTCAGGGCTGATAATATGGAAATGTTAAAAGATAGTGGCAATAGTTCGAATAGAGAATCTTTTTTATATTATTCAATATTTACTAAAATGACCTTAAATTGATAACAACTATATGTAGTATATGATCAAATTATCATTTTCTTAAAAAATATTTTTGCATCTTTCATAGAAGTGTTTTTATCGAATGCGGTTTTTGATACTGATAACACACTTTTCCTCAATAATTAATAAAATATTAGGTTTTGGGACTCAAATTTAGTATTGAACAATTTTAAAGTTTTTTTTGAATTGTTGTCGATATCAACGTTAGTAAATCGTATTAGCCTCAAAAAGGGATTTCGGGGATATACAATATATAGTGGTTATAAGCTTGGGAACGAAATAAGGATACTTCTTCTTGGGCGTATGAAAACAAGGTAATTGAATGCCAAAATATGAAATTAACAGCCGTTTTAAGCATCAGAATGATCAGGATATGTCAGTCGAAGATTTATCTATTCAGAATGAAGATGCAATGATGGAAACAATTCTTGAAAATCTAAATACTACACCTATTGGTCAGGTGTTAAAGAAAATCGCATCACTTCCGGAAATCCGTCAAGATAAGGTTTTAAATGTACGCAGACAGCTTACAGATGGCGATTATGATCTGAATGAACGTCTGAATATTGCTATGGATAAGGTTTTGGAGGACCTTACATCATAATCGGTTGTTATTATACTATTTCGGGAACATCATCATCCGGCTCATCCATATCTACTGGTTTATAGCCCGGTTGCTTTGATTTTTCCAGTTCCTCTACATAGGCATCTGATACTTGTTCCAGAAATTTCTTTCTGCATTCAACATTGATCGGATGAGCGATATCTACATGGAGTTTCATTCTGCCCTTGAAATCCTTTTTGGCACGATTGTCTTTTAGAGAAGCTCCGCAATTATTGCAGTATCTTGCACGAAGATGATTTTTACCTCCGCACTTATCACAATGATCGCTCATCTTTCTTGAAGGCATAGCGACAAAGAAGCCTTTACCTCCCTGTATAATTTTTATATCTCTAATTACAAATTCGCCGTCTAATGTCACAGAACAAAAAGCTTTTAATCTGTCATCTTTGTTGTCCATCAACTTGACTCTGACCTCAGTGATTTCCATTTCCTTTGCCTCGCTTAAATGTTTACCATCTATTGTTGCTTGCTACTAAACAATTGCAACCAATTTTCTCCTTAATCATATTTTGATACTTTATCACTTCAGATTCATCACCTCGCTCGAATAAACAATAAAGAGTAGAACCGCTACCACTCAGGCAGCAATTACCGATATTTAGTTTTTCGATTTCTTTTTTCAAATCGGCAAGTTGTTTATTCAAACTAAAACAACTTAATTCAAGCATATTTGCGCATACTTTTGTTACTAAATCAATCCTGTTTTTTGTGATATTCTCATTTATTTGAAGTTTAAGCTTCTCATAAAGCGCCATATCATGTCTATAATTCTCGTAAACCTTTTTGGTAGAGACACTTATGTCGGGTAGTATTAAAAGGGTTGTAAAGTCAAATATTTTCTCAATTTTATATATTTTTTCCCCTTTTCCCGTGCAATATGCCAAAGGACCATCCAGAAAAAAAGCTACATCGCTTCCTAAGTCTGACGCCATTGAATTTAGACTATTATCTATTTCAGTTTTTAAGTATTTATTAAGCCCTATCAGAGTCGCAGCGGCATCACTACTGGCTGAACCCAAACCTGTTCCTGCCGGTATATTTTTTGTTAAAGTAATATTTAAAGGCTCTTTCAATTGGCAATTATCCATGAATATTTGTGCCGCTTTGTACACGAGATTTTCTTCGCCTTGCGGTGCCCAGTATTGCCCTTTGCATATAAGATTAATTCCTGGTTCAGGTCCTCTTTCGATTAAAATCTCATCGTACCAGTTGATTTTGGCCATTATTGTTTCGATTTCATGAAAACCGTCCGGGCGTTTCCCTGCGATTAACAAGGAAAGATTGATTTTAGCCGGGGCATTTATTAATAAGCCATTTCCAATATATGTAATTTGTTCTTTATTTTCCATTTATACTCTAAAAAAAGTAAGGTTTTACAATTCAATTTATCGAACATTAATGATACAAGATAGTATTATAAACGAGGCGCATATTTTGTAAAATTTTCTGTTTTACACGAAAATATTCTGTATAAATATATCATAGTAGATTTTTGTCTGTATTTGAAGGACATATATTTATTTGGAGATTAGTCTTATGTTAAAAATCAGGTTATTTTTTGTAGTTGTTTCGTTGTCTATTGTTTCTGCAATCTTTTCTGAACAGGCAATATGTAATGAATCGCCCAGGGTTCAAAGACGAACCCCCATAGTTGAAGTGTACGAGAAAACTCATAACACGGTTATAAATATTTCCGGAACTCGCTTAATAAATTCTTCTTATTCTTCAGGTTATAATCCGCCCGACATTTTCGAACTATGGGGACCAAGATTAAAAAGAGAAGTCTCCGTTCTTGGTTCTGGAGTTGTCGTTCATGAAGACGGCTATGTGATGACAAATGCACATGTTATCGAGCAGGCTAATAATATCAAAGTCATTTTCAGCAATGGAGATGAATTTCCTGCAACTATAATAGCTCATGATGAAGACAAGGATATTGCCCTTGTGAAAATAGAAGCCGATAAAAAATTACCCTTTGTCCATCTTGGCCGCAGCGACGATTTAATGATTGGAGAAACCGTTATCGCAATTGGAAATCCTTTAGGTTATTCGAACACTCTTACAAGCGGGATTTTAAGCGCAGTCGATAGAGACATCCAGGTTTCGGAAGGAACATGGCTCAGGGGGCTTATTCAAACTGATGCGCCTATTAATCCGGGAAACAGCGGCGGACCATTGTTCAATATTAATGGTGACCTGATTGGAATTAATACCGCGATTGCAGCCGGAGCGGATAATATCGGTTTTGCGATATCTGTTGATACTATTGCCGATAACCTGCGCCAGATGCTTATGCCTGAAAAATTACGAAGAGTTCGCCTGGGACTGAATGTTGGCAGGGTAAAAGCTTTGGGAAAATATACAGGCCTTACAGTAGACTCAGTTGTTAAATCAAGCCCGGCTGATGACAAAGGGGTAAAAAATGGTGACATCATTCTTGAAGTGGATGGCCATGAACTCTCTAATATCATTGATTTTTATATAACAATGATGAGTAAAAATATCGGCGAACCCATTAAAATTAAATACGCCAGAGGTTCAGGAAACTCAGTTAAAACCAATATAGTGACACTAACAATACAGGATAGACCTTTGCCTGATGGTAAAAAGCTGGTGCAGGATTTCTTCCAGATGGATGTTTCGGTACTTACCGACCAGGTTGCGCGAAAATTCGGATTCGAGAGCGCTTATCCGGTACTGATAATCACCGAAACGCAAAATAATGGCGTTGCAGATACAACAGGACTTGAACCGGGAGACTTAATTCTGGCTGTTAACGGAACAACTGTACAGAATATTGAAGGACTCAGTACTGAGATGGAAACAGTCAACAGTGGCGATATTGTAAATTTATTGATTATGCGAATTGGAATAGGACCTTTCGGTCAGGTACAGCGCAGATATAATGCAAGACTAAAAGCACAGGGGAACTGATAAATACCTCTTACATGTTCATAAACCTTTGTGTTCTGACATCATCTATTATGATGTTATTGAGATTCTATATGTTTACATATATGCTTTTAAACGAGCATTTTGGATTAGGCAAGGTACAAAAAAAAGATTAAACATTCTTTACGAATAAAATTTCCAATTTCAACAATTATTCAACAAAAAATAGCGATTTTTCATATAAAAATACGTAGTTACCACAATTGACAATTCTCGTAAATATATTACAATTGAGAATCGCAGGAATATTGAGATTTTCCAAAATAAGGAGTGTTATTAGTTGTTTGTTGTACACGCATAGGGATTTGTGTGATGAATATAGAGGGATTACCAATTTAAGGCATTGATTTTGTGTTTATTTTAAGAAAGGGAGATATTCAAACTATAACAAAGGGATCGATTATCAATTAGGTTTCTCCATTAAGAAAGTAAATAACCATCAATGCTCAATAGTGGTTGTTGATAAAAATCAACATTTATTCACATAAAACAGCTTTAAGATATTTTTTTTGTGAAATATATACTTTTTTAAAAAAAATCTGAGAAATTATGTAACGAAATACATACTTTTGCGTCTTATGTTATGGAATGGTAGGTATTTTATCGAGTTTTTTACATAAGGAAAGAAGAAATGAGAAAATCACTAATTTTAAGCATGATAGTACTGTTTTTTGCAGTAACACCCCTTTTGGCCGCTGTTCGCTTGGTTCCGAGCGAATACAATACAATTCAGGAGGCAATCGATGACTGTAATGATGGTGATATGGTAATCGCAAGTCCCGGTACATATGTGGAAAATATCAATTTCTTAGGCAAAAAAATAACCGTCTCAGGCACAAATCCGGAAGATTGGGATACTGTAGAATCCACGATTATTAACGGCAATAATACCGGAAGTGTAGTAACATTTGTTAACGGAGAGACAAACGACTCTGTTCTGAAGGGTTTTACCATTACAGGCGGATATGGTAGCTTATATGAGGAGTTCAGTGGTGACCTTCTCTGGGGTGCCGGAATCTTCTGTATTAATTCTTCTCCTTTCATTTCTAACAACATAATTACTGAGAATCATAGTCTTGCTGATATAGAAAATGACCTTGCAAGTTATGGAGGTGGAATAGGTTGTTATAATTGTAATGCAATTATAAGTAATAACATAATTAAGGATAACTCCGCCGCTGCTGGTGGTGGAGTCTTTAATTATTATGGTGGTACCGTTATTGCCAATAATATAATTTCTGATAATTCCGCCTATATCGGAGGTGGTGTGATTTTATTGGGTGGAAATCTGATTAATAATACTATTACTAATAACGATGCGGACATTGCTGGAGGTGGTGAGGCAGGAAATGTTTATGCTCTTTTCGAAGAGGGTTATTATGATAGTCTGATAATGAATAATATAATCTGCAATGCCAAATCCGGGGGTGGAATATATTATCTTTTGTATAACGGAATGTCCTATGTAAATTCCGCAGATTTGTGTAGATATAACAATGTATGGGGCAATCAACCACAGAATTATATAAATTTGTATGACGGCTCTTCAGCAGGAATGGCAGGAAAATTCGGAAATATTTCCCAGAATCCGCAATTTATCGATGATTATCATATTGGAAAAAGTTCTCCTTGTTATGATAAGGGTGATCCGGATTATGCACCATACTTTTGGCAGAGGGACATAGATGGAGAGTATCTGGTGATGGATAATTTTATAGATATCGGCGCCGACGAGGTTACCGGCAATGCCAGACCAATAGCGGATGCCGGAGATACCCAGCATTTTTATACTTACGTATCTAATGTAATGCTTGACGGAAGCGGTTCTTTTGACCCTGATGGTTCCGGAACTCTTTCTTATCATTGGGAGCAGATAAGCGGCTTGAATGTAGTACTATCTGATCCGAATATTGCAGAGCCTAATTTTACTCCCCCCGTTGAAGGAGCTTATGAATTCGAACTAACAGTATACGATGGAGTTTATTATAGTCACCCGGATACTGTAATGATAATAGTAGGTAATCGTGCTCCCGTCGCAAACGCTGGTATAGATCAATTTTGTCAGGCTGGAGACCAGGTACGTCTCGATGGTTCAGGCTCTTATGATCTCGATGAAGGTGATGTTTTGAGTTATAGCTGGACACAGATTTCCGGCCCAACGATAGAATTTTCGGATTCTAATTCAGCTTATCTTTATATTACTCCTGTTGTAATAGGCGAATATGTTTTCCAGCTTGTTGTTAATGATGGAGGAGTATCGAGCCTGCCTGATACAGTTAAAGTTACGTGCAAAATCGGAAGTGCACCTGATGCTTATGGTTATAGCTGGATAGATAGCGACAATCCTTATGGACCTGCATATCACTGGCAGGATATTCAAGGTTCAAGGAACTATTTTAGAAATATTCAGGGTGGATATGGTAGAGTTTTAGGGAGTATTACTCTGGAATTCGATTTTGATTTTTATGGAACCACTTATAGAAAACTCTATCTTCAATCGAGCGGTTTAATTAGCTTTGGTCCAGATCCGATATACAATTATCAACCAATCCCATACCCTGAAGGTTATGATAATATGATTGCATGGATGTGGTCCAATGTGGAATTAACAACCAATTCGAAAATATATTACAAAAGTTATTCTGACCGCATGATTATTCAATTTGTTAATTGGAGTTTGTCTTCAGGAAATGGAATGTTGAATGCCCAGGTAATACTGTATAAATCCGGAAAGATACTCATTCAATACAAAGATATTTCGATTAATGATAGCTTTTCCAGCTATTCTATAGGTATAGAAAATTCAAACGGTACTATCGGAACAGAGGTAGTTTTTGGCGAATCTGGATATCTTCATGATGAGCTTGCAATCGAATTTTCCACTGGAAGCGGTCCTTATGAGCCTGTAGCTCATGCCGGTCCTGATCAGCAGCACAAGGTTGCCGAATTGATTACCCTTGACGGCTCAGCCAGCAATGACCGTGACCCGAATTATGTATTGACTTACCAGTGGTCGCAAGTTTCAGGACCTTCAGTCACACTGAGTGCTCCTACGTCTGCTATAACTACTTTTATGCCGTCTTCGGAAGGTGAATATATTTTCCAGTTAGTAGTTAACGATGGCACGTATTCGAGCTATCCTGATGAAGTTGAAGTTTTTATCGGTAATCAGACACCGATAGCGGATGCCGGAGATGATAAAGCCGCGGAGCCGGGACAACAGGTAACTTTAAGCGGCTCAGCTTCTTATGATCCGGATTCAAGTGACACTATAGCAAGTTATTCCTGGACCCAGATTTCCGGTCCATTGGGAATACTTTCGAATGCTAACTCTCAGAATGCATCTTTTACACCTTCAATTATAGGCCAATACGTATTCCAGTTGGTTGTCAGTGATGGAATAGCAACCAGTCAGCCTGATACAGTTACAGTATTCTGTACTTACGCTTCTCTCCCTGACGATTACGGCTATAGCTGGATAGATAGTGACTCTGCCGCTGGTCCAATTTATAACTGGATAGATATTCAAGATACCGGCACTCAGCTCACAGGGATATTAAATAGTTATGAAGAAGCTTTCGGTCCGTTTTCTTTAGGATTCAATTTTAATTTCTACGGCAATGTTTATAACAGATTCTATATCCAGCCATGTGGAGTTATTACTTTTGACTCTGAAGTTCTTGATTATAGCAACAGGACTATTCCAAATCCTGATATATACAACAATATGATAGCATGGTTCTGGACACTTCATTATTTGGATGCGGATTCAAAAATATATTATAAAAACTTCAATGGCTATACGGTTGTTCAATTTGTTGATTACGATGTTCAGTATAGTGATGGAATGGTTAATGCCGAAGTGATTATATACGAATCCGGAAAAATCATTATTCAGTACAAGGATTTCTCCGATGATGCTTCTATATACCAACATACGATAGGTATAGAAAACGCGGACGGCACGGATGGTTTACAAGTATCTTATAACAGATATTATCTTCATGAAGAACTTGCTATAGAAATTTCATTTGGTCCGCCATATGAGCCTTTTGCGGAAGCCGGAGCTAATCAGTACATAAGAACGTTAGAACAGGTCACGCTTGATGGCTCAGCAAGTTTTGACCGTGACCCATTAGAAGTATTAACATATCAATGGACGCAAATCGAAGGTCCTGTTGTTGCGTTAAGTGATTCAACCGCGATTCATCCGACCTTCTTACCTAATGCTGACGGTGCATACAAGTTCCAACTGGTAGTAAGTAATTCTGGCAAGACAAGTTCTCCGGATTATGTAACAGTATTTGTCGGTAATGAAACTCCTATAGCCGATGCCGGTCCGGACATGGTCGTCAATATTCCGTGCACAGTCACTCTTGACGGCACATTTTCTTATGACTATGACCTTAACGATGTTTTAACCTACACCTGGTTCCAGACCGAAGGACCTACAGTTTCTCTCCAATATCCCGGTACTGCTAATCCTTCATTTTATTGTGACCAGGAAGGTATTTATAAGTTTACGCTAATTGTCAACGACGGTCTCGATACCAGCGAACAGGATACGATGGAAATAAAAACCGCATCAGTTTCAGCAAATCAGCAGATTATAGACTTTGGTTACGAAATAAGCGATTATTTCTATTATCCGGCACTCAGCGGCGACAAGTTGGTATATTGCTACGGCACAGAGAGCGATTATACATGGGATATATATTATGACAACCTGACAACAGGTACTCTGTATTCGTTTGCGGCAGGTGGAGTTGATACCCAGCCGAAGATAGATGGTGACATAGTAGTCTGGTTCGGCGGCATGAACTGGAACGAACCGTGGTCTAACGAGCCTCGTAATTCGAGTGTAATCGCCAGGAACCTTGTCACAGGTGTACAAAAAACAATAAAAGGTTACAGTATGTCCTCGTCTTGCAGTCACCCGGCCATTTCCGATAAGAAGGTTGTCTGGATCGAACACCATAATCTTGATACTGCACCTATCGGCAGCAATAGCGCTGAAAACTGGTGGAACACTACATATAGTATCTGCGGCGCCGATGTCGGCAATCTGAATAGTCCGAGCTATTTCACAATCGCTCCAAATGTCGGTACAAGGGACCCGTATTCAGTCCAGAACTTTGCCGGCGATTTCGATGACGTTATAGATATTGACGGGGATATAGTTGTCTATGAAGCCAACGGCGATATTTACGGCGCCGATATTTCCGATATTGACAATATCAAAGTCTTTACAATCTTCTCAGGTCCATCGCGGCAATACGATCCTGCTATATCTGGTAATATAGTAGTCTGGACCGACCAGCTTCAAGACCTTGGCGACATTTGCGGTGCGGACATATCAGATATGAATAATATTCGCTGCTTCTCTCTTGTCCGAGCAGCTGGTATTCAGCAGCAGCCGGACATTGATGGCCGCTTTATGGTTTATGTCGACGGTGATACTGAATGCGGCGATATCAAAGCCAGCTTCATATCAGGTCAATGTGCAATAGATATTCCATTGACTGGCTCACTATATGGTTCCGGCCCGGTCATAGACGGCACAGTGATTGTATGGCAGACAAGCACACATGAACAGCTCGAATCGCTTTCACTTGAGTTCTTATATTCGACAATCGATGGCCCGATAGAAAATACAACTACAGGCAAAAAATACGATTATATCCAGCATGCAATCGATGACAGCAACGATGGTGATACTATAATTGTCGCTCCCGGCCTGTATTGCGAAAACATAGATACGCATGGCAAGAATCTGATAATCAGTTCAACAGATCCAAACGATCCTGCAATCGTCGAAAGTACAGTTCTTACCGCAATGAATAATGATTATGCGGCGGTGACTTATTCCGATGGTCAGGATGTGAATTGTGTTCTTGAAGGCTTTACAATCACAGGTTCTGAAATAGGAATATATTGCGAGGAATTTTCATCACCGACAATCTCCATGTGCGATATTTCCGGCAACTCTCAGTACGGCATATATCTGTATCGAGGCTGTGAGCCGCTTATTTCCGAGTGTACTATAATGAACAACAGCGATAGCGGCATCAAGATGAGAACGCCCAATGAAACTATCATGTATTACAATATGCCTGTAATAACTAACTGTGTCATCTCCGGCAACGGCATGTTCGGCATCTCAGGAGGCAAGCCGACAATTATCAATTGTACAATCGCAGACAATACGATTTGCGGCTTATACAATTTAGAAGCTGCTGTAACTAATTCGATAATCTACTTTAACGGTGACGGCTCTTTATTTGGTCAGATAATGGGTGATCAGAGTACAATTACTTATTGTGATATCCAGGGCACATGGCTTGGAGCGGGCAATATTGATTCAGACCCATTGTTTGCCGATAGCTTAAATGGCGATTACCATTTGAAGTCAGAAGCAGGGCGATGGGACGCAATTAGTATGACCTGGGTTCAGGATAGTTCGAGTAGTCCATGTATTGACGCAGGCGATCCGGGTAGTTTCATAGGACTGGAGCCGTCTCCGAACGGCTTTGTAATAAACATGGGAGCCTACGGCGGCACAGATGTTGCCAGTATGTCGCAATAGAAAACCGATAACAAGTTATGAAAAAAAGAGCTTCCTGCATATGGTAACGCTTTTTTAAGCGAATCTATATAGCAGGAAGCTTTTTTATTATTCTAAAAAAATAATCTGTTAAAAATTAATAAAGCACCAGATTATTTGGGTTTGAAACCTTCCAGTTTGCCGCTTGTATATTTCTCACATGCCTTTTCAAGATCTATATCATTGATATTTGCAAGAGTACAGAGCCATGCAAGCACATCTGCAAACTCTTCCTCTGCATTTTCCATATCATTAGATACAAGCGCAGTAGATAGTTCACCAACTTCTTCAATAAACCACATAAAGGTTCGCGATGTACCTCTTTCACGGTCCCTTTGCTCGTATTTTTCAGAAATAAAACGCTGGAATTCTTTTATATGCATGTTGTATTATTTAATTAATGTAGAAAGCTTTGCTTTTTGAAAAACGGCTTTTGCCTGGTCAATTGCTTTACCATAAATTTTATCTACTTGTGCACCGATTTTTTCTCCGGCTGCCTGGTCGAATAAGTTTGAGTGGCTTACGAATGGGCCCTCAATAGCTTCGATAATCTGGAGAATTGTTACATTCTGAGGCGATTTAGCTAATGAAAAACCACCGTGAGGACCTCTCTTACTATGCAATATGTTGGCTTTAACCAATTGCTGTAGTAATTTTAAAAGGTACTCCAGAGGTATATCATATTTCCTGGCGATATCCTGAGATAATACAATTTTCTTTTCTTTGTGTTCGGCAATATAACCGAGTGCAAGTATAGCATAACTTGTTGATCTGCTGATTCTCATTTTTTTTTAACTCCTTCTGAAAAATAAGCAATAATGAAATATTCACATAGTTTCGTATAATTATCGCTGATTTATGTTTATAATTCAAAGAATAAATCGTCAAGAAATATACAAAATTTACAAATAATAATAATTTTCGTATTAATTAAAGACTTTTTAAGGTTAATTTAAGTAAAGTATAATAATTCAAAATAGTAAAAACCTTGACATTATACACATTGTGATATAGGATTTTGCTGAAGTTTTATTTTTTTTAATGGGAGATAACTATGGCTGATATTAAGCCAAGAATAAGTGTTGAATATGCATCGAAAGCAGTAATTATAAGCTTTACAGATGAAAAAATTCTTGAAGATAAGGATATTATTGCTCTTCAGGAATCTATTATGTCTGTTATTGAACAATCAGAGAAAATCAATCTAATTTTGGATTTTGGAAACGTAAAGTTTTTGTCTTCTGCTGTTTTAGGACTTTTAATCAGGATCAGTAAAAGGATTTATGAAATTGAAGGGCATCTTAGACTATGTAACATAAATCCGAAAATATACGAAATATTTAAAATTACCCGTTTAACCAAAACATTCGATATTTATAAAGACATAGAAAGCGCAACGGAAGAATTACCTTAGCTAATATCTTAATCTTGTTAAAGTTTTCACCGGTAATTTCCGTTATATGTTTATTATGACGTCAGAAATACCAACGAATTACTCGATGATTGTAGAGAGTAAGCCGTCAGAGGTTGTTAGAGTGTGCGACGAAGTTGCAGCTAAACTCAAAGAAAATGGGTTTGGCAAGGATGATTTATTTGCCGTGCATTTAACGCTTGAGGAGGCTTTTCTTAATGCTGTTAAACATGGCAATAAATGCGATCCCGCTAAAAAAGTCATAGTAGAATACTCTATCAGCAGGGAAAAGCTTGAGATTACTATTACTGATCAGGGCCCGGGTTTTAAGCCTGATAATGTAGAGGATCCGAGGTTTGGTGAGGCTCTTTTCAAGCCCGGCGGCAGGGGACTGCTCCTTATGAATTCCTATATGGATATGGTGAAATATAATGAGCAGGGAAATAGTGTTTATATGGTCAGGTATAAGGAGAAACCGCTGCAGCACAGGGAATCTTTGGACCTGACAAAGGACAAGGATTAATATGGTTATAAATAAGCTTTTATCATTTAAAACACCGAAGCCGCAAAAAAATATTTCTAATTTAGATTTTGATATTTCGAGACGTTTTTTTCTTAAATCGCTTTCTGCCTGTGGTGTTATTCTTATAAGCGGTTGCCAAACACAGCCTACACGTGATCCATATATTCCAAAAAACTATGGTGGGTCAGATCTTATTATTCCGCCTCCCGTTGATCCAATACCACAAGTAGAACCAGTTTCTGATATACCCTGGAACTGGTATCCACCAAGAGGGGTCGAGAAGAACTGGACCGCGATTATAGTACACCATTCCGCGACAGAAACCGGGAATATGGCTTTGTTTGACAGGGAACATAAAAACAAGGGTTGGGACGGAGTCGGCTACGATTTTGTTATTGGAAACGGCTCAGACAGCGGTGATGGCGAAGTTGAGGTAACATTCCGCTGGCGACAACAGATTACAGGCGCACATTGTAAAACACCTGATAACTGGGCAAATATTGACGGAATAGGAATTTGTCTGGTAGGTAATTTTAATAATAGACGGCCAACACAACGCCAGATGGATGCGCTTGTAAAATTGACGGATTTTTTACAGAAAAGATACAGAATACCACAAAGCCGGATTACCGGTCATGGAGAAACACGCGGAGCTCATGTTACCGACTGTCCTGGAGATTTATTTCCAATGGTAGCATTTAAATCCTCACTGAACTTCTAAAAACCTGTGTTTGTTAAAATAGATAATATAAAAGAAATACTCTTGAGGTTCCGGGTAAAGATTATTTTTCACAAAAGTTGGTTGCAATTGCTAAAAACCTATTGTATAATACACGGCTATTTATTTTGGTGAAAGTTTTGTGAAATATTCAGAGCTTGCTTTATATAAGATTAATTCACAATAGTAGTGAAAGGAAATATTCATGGGAAGACGCAGAGACAGACTTGACGGCAGAATAGCAAAACAGATTGCAACACGTAAAAAAAACAGTCCGCGCAAAATTAAAGAACGTGCCAGAAAAGCCGCCAGAGCCGCTGCTATTGCAGAAAAGAGTTGATTTTCATAAGAATATTATTATTTTCCATGTTGCGGGATACTGCAATATTAATTGATTGAATGGAATAGATTTATATTCTATTTTGGCAATATTGACTATTAAATCTGTTTAAGAGCAACTTTTTATGTTTTGATTAATAGGCATATTTAGCCCCGATAACATAATTTGCAGCATATCACAAATCTCTCCTGAATAATTATATTTTTCCTTTTTCCTGTTCGTTGTACAGGTACGATGGGCTATATAGTTATAGTCATATGTAATCAAGCCTCAAAATATTGCCGAAAATATTATAGATGAAATATTCATCGATTTTGGGGATATAGTTATGCTTAATAAATTTCGTTTAATATTAGGATTTGGATTAGTAACTTGTATTGTTTTCCTTCTGTGTGTGTCTGTTCTATTTACGGATTCAAAACAAATAAATAAATCAGAAAATCTCTTTGATATGTCAATTGAAGAACTTATGCAAATCAAAGTAACTTCTGCTGTATCTAAAAAAGAGAGCAATGCTTAAGGTTATATATCAATTATAAGGAAATATTTTATAGCCGAAGTAATTTAGCTGTTGTTTTCGGATTCCCAGATGATTTGGCAGCCGGGAAATGTCTCATTAAGATTCATGTAACCTTCTAAAGTAATATCAGAATTATTAAGGAAAATCTCATTTAAGTTTTTTAAAGGTTTCAGATATTCTAATCCTTTGTCTGTAATTCCAGTAGATTCGAGGCTTATCGATTCTAAATTCTCTAATCCCTGGATATGTTCAAGGCCTGCGTCTGTGATTTTTGTACCACCAATCCATAATTGCACCAGGTTTGTTAATTCCTTAAGATGTTCGAGGCCTTTATCAGAAATCTGAGTATTTGACAGATAAAGCATATTAATTTTTTTCAATCCTTTCAAATATTCCATACTTTTATCTGTTATATTCGTTTTGTTAAGAATTAATACCTCCATGTTTGAGAGTCCTGCCAGATATTTCAAACCATCGTCACTGATTTGAGTATTTCCGAGATAGAGCCTTTTCACTTTGTCCATTCCCTGCAAATGTGCAAGACCATCATCGGTTATCTGGGTGCCGCTAAGAACGAAAAATTCAAGCTCTTTCAATATCCCGTATTGTTTAAGTTTCATAACTCCATTGTCAGTAATTTGTGCATCATCGAGCCGAAGAGATTTTAATTTGGTCAAGCCCTTCATATGGTCCAACGACTTATCAGTAAATTGATTATTGATCCATAACCCAAGGAATTCCAGATTTGTCAGGTCTTTCAGATATACAAGGCCCTCATCACTAACATCGCTACGTACAAGAATAAGTGATTCAAGGCTTTTGATATCTTTCAATTGTTCCATTGACTCATCAGTAAAATTCTCGACTTCCTGAATTCTTAGACTCTTGAGATTAGGTAACCATTTCAGGTGCTTTATCCCTTCTTCGCCACCTGTCCATTCAGTCTGATACTTTGGACCATGAAGTGTAACTTCAGTGTACTTTTGGCCATTTTCTGAAGTTTTCACAACTACCTCTCCGCCTAATCTTTTTATTTCCGTTTCAGCTATATTTTGTTGACGTTTGTCTATTTCCTCTTGTGTTACAGGCTTGTCTGTATTCTCAATTTTTTCGTTTAGTTCTCCCATGCCAAATCCTTCTGCCCGGACAATATGCTCGCTGTCAAAGAGAATCATCCATGGCTGTGCCCGCACACTCCAGTTATTCAAAACTTTTTGAGATTCACCTGTGATACAACCGGATGTAAATGGTATATCATATTCTCCAATCCAATCGTTAAGCTCTTTATCCGTGACATCAGAACTTTGAACCAGAAGAACCAGTACATTCTTTTCGGTCAGCTCTTTCTGCCGTTTGGCAAGTTCGGTGACTAAATTTCTTGACGGCCTCTGTTCCATGTCCCAGAAACATATCAATATTCGTTTGCCTTTAGCTTGCTCCGGAGAAAAATCAATCTCGATATTTTCAAAATTCGGAAAAGATTTGGTCACCAAAGGAGCTGGCGGTATTGGAACAAGTCTGCCCTGAGAGATTATTTTTGAAAGAGCTATTTTAATATTCTTGTCTCCTGCATTAGCACCCGAAAAGCCAACAAGAGGTTCTGTCCCTTCTTTTTCTACCTGGACCTGGAGATTAATCCATCCTGGAGATAAACCTCCAAGTACAAACTCTCCTTTAGTATTTGTATATGTTTCCAGCATAGAAGGTTGGCCACTCCCATAAGCATAAATCCTGATATTGGATATCGGCTGATCAAATTGGTCAACTACAATACCTGAAACGGAAAGATTCGCAACTTCTAAAACCAAAGGCTCCAAATCTAAACGGTCATTCACCGCTTCACCTGTATTTGCCATGATGATTCGATCTCCAAATCCATCCGCTTTTGCCTGAACAGAATATCTAAATCCATTAGGCAAAGCTCTAATTTCAAAACTACCGTCTGAATTAATTTTCGTTGACTCTCTTTTGCTAATACCACTCTCAGATGCCCAGAATATAAGGGTCATATCCGCATTCTGAATTCCAATACCATTAATATCAACCACCTTACTCGAAATAATAACTCCAGGTATCAATGTAATTTCATAATTATCGGTTTTATCATCAAATTCAACCGCAGCGGCGAGATTCCTGTCCTTCTGCCTGGCAAAGATATATATGTTTTCTGGAAATATAGGAAAAGTCATCGTTCTTGTCCCTGAGCTTACAACTCTTCTAAACTGAAATTTTCCTTCATTGTCTGTAATAAACTCTTCTCCGGGAAATGGCATAGTTGAGATAACAGTATCTTTGACAGGCAGGCCATTTACATCCTTTACTATACCTTTAATAATACGTACTGAAGGTTCACTGGTTGTCTGTAATACTTGTCCGACCGTTTTATCATCATAATAAGAACTATTTATCACTTTCATACCTTCTTCAAGATCAATTCCTTCAGCCTGAATTTTTCCGTTTTTATCTGTCAGTATAAGCCATGGCAGACCACGAACTCCCCAATTAAACTTAACTTTATCGAAATCACTTGTAATCCGGCCTGAAATAAATGGTATCTTATATTCATCGAGCCAATTTTTCAGTTCATCAACTGTAACTTCCGAACTGTGAATCAATAAAACCTCGATATTCTTTTCGTTTAGCTCATCTGTTCGTTTGGCAAGTTCGGTAACTGAATTTCTCGACGGCTTCTGTTCCATGTCCCAGAAACATATAAATATTCGTTTGCCTTTAGCTTGCTCCGGAGAAAAATCAATCTCGATATTTTCAAATTTCGGAATGGACTTATTAATTAAAGATTTGCTTACTAAAGGAGAAGGTTGTTTTGGTATGGTACGACTTGCAATTGGATCACCTCCAAGAACAATCGTGACGTTTTTTGCTCCTCCTTCTGTATTGACATAACCATATAATCGCTCCTGCCCAGTTTTAGTTGCCTGCAGCTGTAACTTTCCTTTTGCGGCTATAAGCTCGAACTTGCCCTCTTTATCAGAATAAACTTGTGCAAAATCAGGTTGATTGTCACCTGAGCTGACTATTCTCGCATTAACAACCGGCTTGCCGTCAATATCCACTACAATGCCGGAGACGGTTAGATTTGCCGAAAACAAAGTCACTTGCCCTGCATCAAGATGATTGTTGACGGTATCCTGAAAATCAAGGCGTTTATTCGTTACGGTATATCCCTCAGCTCTTGCGCGAATAGTATAATCATGTCCGGCGGGAATCGCCCCGAACTCGAAATTTCCATTTTCATCCGCTTCTTCTTTTTCATATTTTGTTACTGAATAGCTCCAGTCAGATGTTCTTAAATTTGGACTTACACTTGCATGAGGAATACCCTTACCTTCTGAATCTGCTACTTTTCCTGTTATGGTCACTCCGGGCTGAAGTTTCAAATCGAGAGTTTGGCTTTTTTCTGTAACATCAACAATAACAGCCAGATTACGCTCATTATGACGTGCGACAAGCCAGAAATCCGCACCTCCTCCGGGCCAGAGACGTTCATCCTGAATAATCTCATACCTGCCTTCTGAATCCGTAGTTATTTCTTCTTCAGCGGTTGGAAGCATTATAAGTTTCGCTCCCTCGACAGGCTTACCATCCGGATCATATACAATACCTTTGACCTTTGGAGGCTTTTTTAATAACCAGTCTATTTTTTTGGTAGAACCATCTTCAATAAAAAGAGCATTGAAAGTATAACGCACTTCAGATGTATAATCTTTATTGACCGTTACATTTTGATACCCTTTCGGCATCAGACGAATACAACTTATCCCTTTGCTGTCACTGAGACCTGAAAACCATAATTCATGCTGCACATCAAGTACCGAGACACTGGCTCCTTCGATTGGTTCACCTGTCTCTGAATCTTTAACAAGTACTTCCAACAATCCCCCTTTTTGTAGTTCCAGTTTGATATCCTTTTCAGTTTGACCGTCTTTGAGGTCAACATAAACTGGTTCTGCTACCCAATCCGCGAGTTTTTCTCTCGATGTATTCAGCGCAAGAAAATAACTGCCGGCAGAAAGTTCCCTGATACTGAATGTTCCATCTTCTCCGGAAATTATTGTATCCTGACCAAAAACCAATTGATTGCGGCCATGTTTAATTTTGAATTTTATTCCGGATACCGGTTTGCCTGTGCTTTTATCGACTACGATGCCATCTATCACTGATTCCGGAGGTTGAACTAATCGAATATTTTCCTGTCCCGGCGAAAATTGGAGCTTATCACTGTATAACTCTAATTTATTAATATTATTAGTATTAACCATAGCTCTCGCTGTTTTTTGGACAACAAATTCTACTGTAGCGTTTGCGGGTAAGTTATTAAAAGAAAATCTTCCTATTTCATCAGTTTTTGTATTTAGTATATTGGGTGTTATATAAGTACCCAAAGTGTGAATATTTTCTTTTGTATTTTCGATTTTCAATCGTATAATACCGACATTAGCATTAGAAACAGGCTGTCCTTTTTCATCAGTGACAATGCCCGACAATTTTTTAACTGGATTAAGCCTGAACTCAACTTCTTTATCACTTCCCATATACCAATCTGAACAATCCAGTGCCAGACCTTCTTTTTCGACTACTATATATCCGTATGAACTATTCTCATCTCCTGTTTTCCTGACAAAAGAAAATTCACCAGCCTCGTTTGTTTTTGTTTCCCCGATAACTGATAAATCATCGGGAAACCTGGTTCGTGTTTCTTTTTCACTATACAATATTGCTTGTGCGTGAGCGGCTGGCTTTCCCAGGGCGTCAACTACTTTTCCTTTAAATGTAAACTTATCCTCATGTTGAGCAATTGAAAGATTATTAAAAGAGGCGATAAAAATTGCATATACTAAAATTATTTTTTTAATATTCATAATTGTTCTCCCGAAATCATTATTTCTCAATTTTATTATCCAGCTCGTTTATTGAAAATCCTTCAGTTTGGACAATATGTTCTTTATCAGTCAAAATCAACCACGGCAAAGCCTTTACGTCCCAGTTGAAGAGTGTTTGTTCTTGATTCTCTTTAATTATGCCGATTGGAAAATCCATATTATTTTCCTTAGCCCAGTTATCAAGATATTCCTGTTCAATCTTTGAAGCTTGAACTGCGATAATCTCAATATCTTTTGACTTAAGCTCTTGTGCCTTTTGACTTAGTTCCAAGATGCAATTCCTTGACGGCCGTTGTTCCATATCGAAAAAGCAGACAAGGAGCGACTTGTCCTGGATTGAAGTACGAGCAGGATCAATATTGATACCATCGAAGTTCGGCAACGGTTCGCCCGGAAGCAAATACCCAGGCTTTTTGATTTTTACCTGTACCTGTGTCTTTTGTCCAATTTGCAGTGACACATTTTTGAATGTTATCCGGTAATCATAAGGCCTTGACTGGAATTCAAGATGATCGATATTTTGTATATTGAGATTCTTGAATCGGTGGATATATCTGCTTATACCTGCTCCCGTACCTCCGCCGCTTTTTTGTGATTTATGCAGAATGTCTTTTTTGTCGTAAGCTACGAGTCTTGTAGCATCGTCTAAAATAGTTTGTGTAATTTCCGCCACTACGTCCGAACCTTTTTGCTCCGGACACCGCATTATTACTCCATCGTTACTGCTAAAAAAACTGTCATCAGGAGCTGCAGGATACCAGAACGACCAGTTTTCAACAACATTCCACTGGCCGATTGCCAATCCTAATTCTATATCCGCCTGTTTCTGACCCTTAGCGAAAATTAAAGTAAAAAATCTCAATTCATCGTTTTCAAAACCTTTCCCTTTGTTATTGACCGGGTGTACTGTAAGATTATTACTCAATTGTGCAACTGCTTTACAGGTATAATCATTACTTTTATTGAAGCGAATAACAAACCAATATGAATCTGAGACTGATGTACGCCCTTGAGACATATCGGGAGACTCGTCCATAGCCGTACCATCGGGTCTCCACCATTGATAATTTCCGTCCTTGAACTGTTCCAAATCCCGAATACTATAGTTCCTTAGTCCAACTAACTCTACGGTAATTCCTTCTGGTAATGTCGCAATAACTTTTTCCTCGGGTTCTTCTATAGCTCCGTAAGTTGAAATACATAAAAAGGAAATCATAATCAAAATGCAGTTTTTCATTTGTATTAACCTCCATTATTTAATTCAGTTTTTTGTCAAGTTCGAGCAGGCTGAATCCTTCGTTAGTTACAATGTGTTTTTTATCAGTTAGAATCAGCCACGGCAAAGCCTTGACGCCCCAGTTGAATTTTGTTTGCTCTTCATTCTCCTTAATAATTCCCACTTGAAAGTCTATACTATTTTCTTTGAGCCACTTGTCGAGATATTCCTGCTCAATCTTTGATGCTTGGATTGCAACTATAACTAAATCTTTTTCCTTGAGTTCTTTTGCTTTTTTACTTAATTCTAAAATACAGTTTCTTGACGGTCGTTGCTCGTAATCAAAAAAACAAATCAAAACACTTTTGTCTTGAATAGTTTCTGGTTTAAATTCAGCAAGGAAATTTTTTATGTCAGGCAAAGGCTTACCTGATAATGAAACAAACTGCGGCTGAATTGGTTGGTTGGAACCTGGTTCCGAGAGTATAATTTTTACATCTTTTGCCCCGCCTTCGGTTTGAATAACACCATTTAGCGTTCTCGTATCAAATAGATCGGCTCCAATTGTTATTGTTCCTGCACATAAGTTTTCAAGGGTGAATTTGCCTTCCTTATTTGTTGTAGTTGATAGATTTGGCTGACCTTTACCTGAAGTGTGAATAAAAGCATTTGCTATTGGTTTACCGTAATAATCAACGACAAGACCGGAAACAGACATATTTGCAGGCTTAAGAACTATTGGATCAAAATCAAAAATCTCGCCAGGATTCTGACTTGTTTGTATATCGACCGAGTCACTTCCGAAACGTTCAGCTTTTCCGTAAACTGAATACTTGAAACCGCCAGGTAAAGCTTTGATTTGAAAATGTCCATGTTTATCGACTTCCACAGTTTCGTTATTCTTGAAACCTAAATCACAAGTCCAGATAATCAGTTCAATTTTTAAATCTGGAATTCTATTATCGTTTGAATCAACAACTTTACCTGAAAGAATGATACCTTTTGACAGTTTAATATCGAGATTCTCTTTTTTGCCAAGAAGTTCAACTGCAGCGGCGAGATTATGCTCTCTGTCTCTTGCAATAATATAGGGAGTATCTTTAAAAGTAAATCCCAGTGAATGCTCCATCATCGTAAATATGCCGTTACTGTCTGTTGCAGTCTGGTCTGCAGAAGGCGGATTTACAATAATCAATGCTCCCGAGACAGGTTCGCCATTTTCATTGCGTATTACCCCTGAAATTGTTCCATAAGCTTCGAGAGAAAATTCTATAAGTTTTGTTTTTCCTTCCTCAACTGTCACCTCTTTTTTAAGCATGACTTGTTTATAATAATTATTTTTGTAAACTTTGATTATTGTGTATTTTCCCGGTTCCAGATGGGCCTGAGCTATTCCATCGTTATTAGTGATAATCTTTTTAATAGCCCCAAGTTTGTTTGTTGAATAAAATTCGATATTTACATTATCAAGGGATTCTTTAGTTTTAGGATCAATTACGAGTACTTCTAAAGTTCCACCTTTGCTTAAATCGGTATTTGCATTCTCTTTTGTTTCCTGTGCAGAGACAAAATTGAGCAAGCACATTGTAAAGATCACAAATAATATAAATATTTTATTCATTTGAATTTTCCTATTTTATTGTTTCACTTTCTCTTCCAATTCATTGACCGAAAATCCTTCGGCCTGAACGACATGTTCTTTATCAGTCAAAATCAACCACGGCAAAGCTTTTACGCCCCAGTTGAATTTTATTTGCTCTGGATTGTCTTTAATCATACCAAGGGGAAAGTCGATGCTATTTTCTTTGAGCCATTTATCGAGATATTCCTGCTCAATTGTTGAAGCTTGAATCGCAATAACTTCAATATCTTTTTTCTTTAGCTCTTTTGCCTTTTTACTTAGTTCAATAATTCCATTCCTTGACGGCCGTTGTTCTATATCGAAAAAACAAACCAATACAATTTTATTAGTGGAATCCGGCATTGACTCTATTTTGAAATTTTGGAGTTCCGGAAGGGTTTTACCAACAAGAGATGCAGGTTGTTCAGTTTTATTGGTTGATAAATTATCTTCAACATTGTAAATCTCGTCTCCTTCTTGTACATCATGTACAAAAGCTCCAATTTTTTCGAAGTCCGGATTCAAAACTACTTTTGTTCGTTTATTATGTGTTTTCAGATAAGTATAATCAAAAGCTGCATTTTGGTAATCTCTCTTGTAATTGTGTTTAGCTTCCATTGGAACCCATACATCATTTATTTTTTCAAACCTATCGACTTCATAAGAAAAGGATATCGCGGTCATTACGCCAGCTCTGTTTTCTCTTAAAAGAGTTTCGCCATTCCAGACCAGATCTTTTCCACCTTTTGTAACTTCCGCTTTAGCTATATTATATCCGTGCGCAGGATCTATCCAGATTGCATATTTACCATATGGCGATAGAGCATCAATCGCATAACATTTAAAGTTTCCGACCTGTTCCATATTTTTTCGCAATTCAAGCTTAGTAGCCTTCTGTAAAACAGTACCGACAGGCAGGTCATCACCCTGATATATACCCAAAAGAGGTGCGTCATCATATGAAACTGCGAGTTGCGGCCCTTTCATATCGTCATTTTTTGTAACAAATAGCTTTCCCTTTTCAGTAGTTTTGCCCCTTCTGTATTCATAAGAGGTATTACCATCCCAAATATAATATTTATAATACGTGGCTTCTTTTGAATCTATATTGACATCAAGATTGTCTAAATCTGACCACGTTGAAAATCTAAAATCAACTCTATCGCCATCATATCGCAATTCACTCTTTGCCTTGAAAAACCTTTTATCTCCGTTATTAGATGAACCGGTTTCTTCTGACGATTCACTAAAGACAAGTATTTTTGTCATTTTAGATTGATTCTCACGATACTTATCAAGTAATCCAGATGCGCTGGGATTTTTTAATATAAAATCTTCTGCTCCCAAAACAGGGAAACAAAAAATCAATAACATAGAAACAATTATTATTCTATTGTTTGACATTTTTAAACTCCTTGATTTTGCCTTCCAGCTCATTTATTGAAAATCCTTCAGCTTTTACGATATGTTCCTTATCGGTTAAAATCAACCATGGCAAAGCCTTTACGCCCCAGTTGAATTTTGTTTGCTTTTCGTTGTCCTTAATCATCCCTACTGGGAAAGAAATATTATTTTCTTGAAGCCAACTATCGAGATATTCCTGCTCAATCATCGAAGCCTGAACCGCGATAATCTCAATATCTTTTGCCTTAAGCTCTTGTGCCTTTTTAGTGAGTTCTAAAATGCAATTCCTTGATGGCCGCTGTTCAATATCAAAGAAACATACAAGGATATTCTTGCCTTCACTATCGTTGGGTGCTATTCCAAAATCGGAAATATCCGGAACTATTTCGTCTTTCAACGATTTATACGGAAGAACGTGTTCATGTACAAGGCCTTTGCCCAATACTATTTTGATACCTTTGTCACCTGCATATGCTTTAGTCGTACCTCTGCCCTTCGGATCGCTTGAGAAATTTGCAGCAACAAGCAGGGGACCTTCTCGGACACCTCTTATTTCAAATCTTCCTTGCTCGTCTGTTGCCGTGTTTTTATTAGGCTGCACAACACCTTCACGTCCGCTTAAAAATATCATAGAATGCGGCTGAGGTACACCATTAGCATCTTCTACTGTTCCGGATATAGACATATTTAGCGGTTGCAGTTCTATAACTCCCAAGTCTAATATTCTGTCCGGCTCTTCCTCAATTTTATGGATTTGGTATGTTCTTGATGCAAATCCGGTTGACTGTATATTTATCCTGTATTCAAGTTTATCAGGAAGAGGTGGAATTGCTTTTAATTCGAATATTCCTTCGACATCAGTTAGTACTTCTTCACCAAAATCGGATGTTGCATTTAAATTATCGAAATAGAAACTTAAATCTACACGGGCAGCAGGTATGCCGGAGCCATTTGGATCAGCTATTTTCCCCTTTATTGTCAGAGCGGGACTTAATGACAATTGAACAGGTTTATTAAAATTATATGTATGAACAATAGTTGCAAGAGAATGTGGGATATCCCTTGCCATCATATACAGGCCTTCACTTGCCCATCTTTGTTCATACCATGCAGTATAATTCCCTTTTTTGTTTGTGTATATTTGATCACCGGCAGGTTGCATTACGACCAGAATATCTTCTGCCGGTTTGCCATCAGTATTAGAAACTGTGCCAGTTATAGGAGGTATTTTATCCAATTTAATATCTACATGTGCTACTTCACCTTCCTTTATTGTAAAAGGTTCTTTTATTTGCGAGTATTCGTAGTGTTCTCCACTGGCGTATGGCTGGTATTCTCCCGGTAATAATCGTTGCCTGCTGATACCTTGTTGGTTCGTTACAGAACTTATATAGAGGTTTTCTGTAGATGATGTAACATTCATACCGGATAAAGTCTGTTTGGTTTCATATTCTGTGATGGAATATTCGACAATCCCTCCCTTTTTTACTTTTATCTCTATATTATCATTGGCTTTATTTTTTGAAACTTCTACCTTTACAGGTTCAGCAATCCAATCGGCTGTTTCTGTTTTATTTGTAAATAACTCTATTATATGATTGCCTTCGGGCAAACCTTCGCATGAAAATGATCCATCCGAATTTGAAACAACCGTCACCGGAAGGTAGCGATTTAAAATATCTTCATGATCCCTGCCAGTTTTTATTAATAGCTTTACGCCGCCTGCAGGTGTGTTGGTTCCTTCTTCAACAACACGACCATTTATTTTTCCTTCCTGCGGCAAGGCAAGTTTTATATCAGAACGCCATACTTCGAAACCACATGCGTTTTGAATGTGGGTTGTAAATTTATAAGTGCAATTGAAGTATGGCGCCTTGATATGAAAATCAGAACTTACATCTTGTGAAAAATAATCAAAGGAGAAAATCCCGTTTTCATCTGTTTTGGTGATAAACCATTCCTTAGGACCAAAAATCGGCCTTTGATGCAAACGAGACATATAACTCGTTTTAGGTATAGCATGAACGGCTGCTCCGGGTACTGCGTTACCTTTATAATCTACAACTTTGCCTGTAAGGGTATTGGCTTTTTCCAGAACAAGAAGAAACTTGCCTTTACCTTTTGTGTTACCGCCATAGTTCAAGCCGTCCCAGGCATAAGCAAGCCCTTTTTTTCTGGCTACTATATAAGTATCATATTGAGAAGTTACATTTGCCTGCACCTCAAATATACCATCTCCGTCAGTTTTTACAAAAGGAGCAATCACTTTAGACATATATTCATCATTAATACGTTCTACTTCAATAATGGCGATTTCGGCATCTTCTACCGGCTTGGCCATATAGTCAACAACCTGTCCGGTAATTGGTAATTTTTGAATTTCCTGAGCACCTATGATGTCGTGAATATTAAAAAATGATAAGATTAACAATAGTTTAATTATATTTGATTTCATATTAATCTCCGAGTTTAACGATTTGGTTATCAAGTTTGTTGATAGAAAATCCTTCCGCTTTTACGATATGTTTCTCATCAGTTAAAATAAGCCACGGCAGAGCTTTTACTCCCCAGTTGAATTTTGTTTGTTCTTTGCCTGTCCCGAGCGAAGTCGAGGGATCGCTTTCAATCATTCCAACAGGGATAGAAATGTTATTTTTTTCAATCCATTCATCAAGCGTTTCCTGTTCGATTTTCGAGGTTTGAACAGCAATTATAGCTACATCTTTTTCCTTTAGTTCTTTTGCCTTTTTACTTAATTCTAAAATGCAATTCCTCGACGGCCGCTGTTCGTAATCAAAAAAGCAAATAAGTAAGACTTTATCTTTTGTATCTTCAAGTTTTATACCAAGTTCAGAAATATCAGGCAGACATTGACCAAGTAGCGATTTCTGCGGCGCATGTACCAACCTTTGGCCTAATACAATTTTAATATCTTTATCGCCGCCATTAGCCGTAGTAAAACCCGCGCTGCTGGATTCGCTGTCGAAATTTGCCTGAAGCTGGATTTTATCTGCTGATACACCTTTAATAATAAATTTACCTTCTTTATCCGTTGCCGTACGTTTTTCAGGTTGTTCTGCTCCAACAAGGCCGTTAACAAATATAATAGCATGAGGCTCTGGTGTACCATCGGCGTTCACTACAAATCCGGATACAGATAAATCCGCAGGTTTAAGTTTAATTGTATCAACATCTACGGTTGTACCCGGCTCTCCATCTATAGCGATTTCTTTATAATTTTTGGAAGCAAATCCAGTTGCATTCGTGGATTGCCAGAAGGAAAAATCTGCCTGTTTTAGTGGAATTGCATTGAATTCAAATAAGCCCTTGGAATTTGTAAGTATCTCTGTACCTAATTTAGATAAACAGTATGAGAAAGAGATACCAACAGACATTCTTGCCGCGGGGATACCGTTTCCATTTGGATCAGTGATTTTACCTTTAACGGTAAGAGCGGGACTGAGTGACAATTTTACAGGTTCTTCTAATTTCATCGTGTGTAAAATTGCCGCCGTGGAATGTTGAGTATCTCTTGCAATGATATATACTCCATCATCAATGCTCCTTTCATCATAACATGCGGTAAATCGTCCTTCTTTATCAGTATATACATGGTCACCGAATGGATGAATCGTAATAAAAACATCTACTGCAGGATTGCCTGATTCATCAACTACTATGCCGCTGATTGTGGGGGACTTTGTTAATTCTATATTGACTTTTGTAACTTCGCCGTCTTTAACTATCACAGGCTCATTGACCTGCCATGAAGTATAATCCTTTGTTCCTGCTGAAGCTCTATATTCCCCATGCAAAACACGCTGTCTTGCAATACCTTGCTTATTCGTAGTAGTAGTTGTAAAGCCGTTATCATTATATGTTGTGACAGACGCCTCTGATAGCAACTTTTTGGTATTATAATCACGAACAGTATATTCAA
>JAFGPS010000190.1 GCA_016936075.1 Sedimentisphaerales bacterium
ATTGACCTTCGGAAAGTAAGTGATAAAAAAGAGTTTTTGGATAAGGCAAAATCATTTATTGTTGGTTCTTGCCGCCCTCCGGAAGAATTGACTGAAGAGAAATACGATAAGAACGAGGTATTCGAAAAGCTGTTATTTTCGGGGTTACTGGCGGGATTTTAGCGGATTGGTTTGGATAGACTCATTTGGATGGCCGGAGATGGTCTGAGTCCGTGCTTGTATTCACAGTCCTTCCTTGCCCTTCTGCCATAGATATTTATCGAGCTTTAAATATAAGAACTCGTTACCGAGATTCCATAATGACGCTAAATGATCCATATTAGATTTAAAATATGGATATTCCTTCATTTTCGATCTATAAACTCGCTTATCCGGCTCGATCTCTGAAAGGTAGTAGACAAGCATATCCTCTACAAGAGAATCATAAATTGGGTATGTACAGGGATTATGATGATGACAATATTTTGTAGCAAATGAATAGAAATCTTTTTCCGAATCACCAATTTGGTTTTTTCTGATATCGTCAACCAGACTCAAATCGCCATTAGCTACTCGATAGGAAAAATTGTCTATCCTAAAGATATTTAAAGCAACATCAAATGTCGCGAATATATTTGTACTATATAAAGCGTTGAGCAGAACTACTTTTTGATAAATATGAGCAAAGGTATTTGATTTAGCTGAAAAGACCTCGCGAATAATCATTTCAGCGAATGGATATCGATCTTCCCTAGCTAATTGTGATTCTGGTTTCTTTAAAATAGAGTTATATGCTTCGTAATAGCGATTAATTTCATCAGCATAGTTCATCTTCTAATCTCCTTTTTGTACCATACGATTAACACCCTTTAATACTTTTTCCCTCTGTAAGCGATAAAACTAATCTTATACAGAGCTCGTAGATTTAAATAACTTTGATAAAATAAAGTGGAATCTTCACTTCATGTAATGACAAAGCAAGAATATGGCTTGTAAGTCACGAAAAGAACCGTTGAATATTACGGTTTTGATCGTTTATGAGGTTTCACATGTACCGGTTTTGGTCCCGGCTTTTTTCCCGGCCCTTTATATGGAGGATGAGCTGGTTTTGATCTTTCATAAGGTTTTACGGGCACCGTTTTGGGATTCGACATATAGCCTCCTTGTTATTTCTTCTTTTTTCGCTCTTGCTTTCTAAAATATCTTTTTCTTTTTAATTCCTTTTTCTGCAATATTTCTACTTTCAATTTTGCATCACTCAATTCTTTTTTTAAAGACTCAATTTCTTTGTTTTTATTTAATGCATCCTCATTATTCATTGATTCAGATATTGAACCTAATACTTTCCCTATATAATCATGAACAACATGATCGATTTCATCAATGATTTCTTGATTAACTTTTTTATCTTCACTCCTGTAGACATCTTCAATTTTAGATTTTATGTTCTGATAACGTTCTTTATTACTTTCAGCTGCCAACACTTTAAAATCTTGTTTAACTTCTTCTTTTGTAAAAAGATAATCACCTATAACTGACTCTATTTTAGTTAGTTTAGATATCTCATCTGAAAGAACTGATGCCAGTAAGAAATTGGGGATCTCGATTGGATCTGAAAGTATTGTGTCAGATAATAAAAAATACGGTAACATAAAGTCATGAAATTCATTCAAAGTAATTACACAGTTATATTCACTATTCTTCTTCCTTATTTTTGCCAATCTAGAATCACAAGTGAGAAATGATTTTTCAAGTTCGAATGGAGTATCCCCAGTACATTTTGTATAATAAATACAATTGGCGTCATGCAGTACCTTCTCACTATATGCCTCAACCGATCCCGGAATTATTTTTGTTTTGTATAGTGGGTCAAATTTCTTTTTAGCTTCAAATATTGAATCATATAAACTGCCGAGTTTTTCTTTATTTATTACATCGGTTATCTTTTCATAGATGATGTCTTGTTTTTTTAATTCATTAATAATGCTTTCTTCTGTATTTTCCCTATTATTAAGCGCCCCTGTCGGCAAATAGTGCATATTAACGCAATAATTAAAATTCGATCTATATGCAGCTTTATTTGAACGATATTCCTTTAATATCCAGGGATTATAAGCGATGTCGTAATTCTGAATATTCCATGTGTTCTGATAATTGTGTAAAACTGATTCAATTGAATTATTGTACTCATTAACACTGATATCATATAGTTTTACAGTCATTCCTATTAATATACATTTTTTCAAACAATAATTTGCCTTATCATAAAAATCGCTGCTCTTACATCTCAAAGAATAGTATGTATTTGTGTCGAGATAGATTTTTTTCTCTTTTAAAACACTTAACTGGTCATGAATATAACGCTCATTACGATTCAGGTAATAAAGCAGTAATACATTATGAAATATTGAAGCAATATAAACATTTCCCACTTTATGCTGGTGCTTTATTATTGAAAGGAATATCTGCTTAATGAGAATAAACTTTTCTCGATCCCCTTTTGTTATTGAAAAAAAACCTTTCTTTAAAATGTAATCAAACTCCTCATCAGAAGATATGTTTTCATAGAAAGCGTTTTTAGAAGAGAAATAATTTGCCACCATCCGTATCTCAAGAAAAATCGCACAAAGGTATTTTTCTATCAACTCATTAACATTGAATTTATCTTTTATTGTTGACGGGTGGACCCTAATAGCCGAAGCGATTCTATCTATCACTAGATCTACAAAATCTTTTTTTGACGTTTCAAATCTCTGCCTTACTAGGTCAAGATCCTTTTTTTTCTCAGTATTCAATTTCACATACTGGCTGTCCTCTGTTTCGAGATAATCTGACTTTGAAATAATAGAAATTATATGTGTAGTACTAATATCTGTACACTGGTGTTCTTTAAGGTATTGTATTATTTCTGTACATGGTAATTTTACTTCTAATTTATTTAGTAAAGCTTCAATTATCAGAGCCTCATACGCTTTTTCTCTAACATCACTAGCTTTATCAGAAGCAATAAATAGAGCATGTACAAGGCTTGAATCCTGAACAATCCTCGGGTTTTCATAGTTCGCTAAATACGATACTATTGTTCGTGATTCAGTCGAATCTTCCCTCCTATTTATAAACTGGACTATTGTCTTATCTGATACCTTTACTACACCTTCAGTGACCCCAATTTGGCCAGCTCGATAAATCTTTTCGATAATACTAATGTTTTCAAATGCTACAGATGTTAACTCAAGACGACCACCATAGTTTTTTTCTCCAATATCACCTATATCAATTACTATTCTGCAATCAGGTAAATTGTCTATTTGGCTATACCAATCAGTTAGAAAGTCAATTGAATATCTTATCGCAACAGAAGCTTTATCTAGAATAAGGTATGTGCAATCACCTTGCATGCCATACATTGTGCCATCTGGATATTGCTTATCAGCATATGGATAAATCCGCGTAACAGAATCTACTAATTTTTGTCCGATTTCATTTCGTATTTCAGGATTCTCTTTATGAGAATCAAAAAATATTTTAGAACCGCATAAATCGATTTTTAAAACAATTTTCATGGCTATTTCACCTCAAGAAAAAATCTGTAATTCACATTGCTTATTTTCTATTTATTTGGGTGTCATTTCAACTTATTATTTTGTGCCCGCCATGGACGGCGGGCGCCACAATTGCGCTGGCTGGCTATGGCAGATAACGTTTAGAAGTGTATCTTTTCGCGAAGCGGAAGATACACTTTGATCCCGTCCACGAGCGATTGACCAGCGGAAAGAATGGGCTTCAAGCCGTTTGCCAGAAGGTTTTCAGCATTGGCTTCAACAAGTTTACGCATTTTATCCAATTGGGCGGCTATACCGTGTACTCCCGTTACTCCATCCGACTTTAGCAATGCCTCTGGAATGTTTTTGCCCAGCTTTTTGGCCCTTTTCGCGCGGCTTACAATCGTACGCTGCCAAACTTTAGCCTGTTGCAAGAGATCATTCACCTGCTGGGTTGAACCCTTTGATTCCTCTGCGGCGAGCACCTTGTCCTTGCGTGAGGAACCGACCTCGTCGGCTTCGCCGGTCACATCGTCCAGATAGCCGGTCGGCAATAGTTCGGTCAGGGCTTCACCCTCCATTTTGGCCAATCCCATTGTGTAACCGTACTGTTCCAGAAGATAACTGGCACGGTTTCGAGCTCCAAGCTCGGTGACTTCAGTTTTCGTCATTTCTGTGATCATGATTTGGACCTCCTTATTTTTTAAAATGACAAATTTACTTTATCATTGGACATTTAAGCGGAATCGTCAATAGAAAATGGAAAAAACAGGAGATTTAGAAGTTTAAACCTTAACTTTTAGAACAATATTAGAATTATAGAATTGGTTTTCATTTTGCCCGGCATCCATGCCGGGCGGACTCGTGTGCGGGGTTATGCGTTTTTCAAGCCCCTGGTTTTAACACAATTGAAGGTGCCTTTCGCACAACATTTCATAAAGGTGACGTTCAGTAAAAAACTTTCAACACTATCCTTGGTAAGCTAATTCTACAACAAACTCCTTTAGTCTACCAATAATTTCTCCTTTGACACTGGAAATGTATCTTTTCAGCAAATAGAAGCATCCTTTTAAGTCAGCATATCGACATTGATTTTACATTCTTTTAGAATCTAGTAAAATAGTTTCATAAGGTTCCCTACTTTATCGTATAAATGCGTTTGTAGAATCGTCTAAATGATGGATTTTATGCACTCGTCGGCGACATTCACGGACAACGCCGGTTCTCTTGCAGAACCTGGTCCGTTGGACTAAACTCTATTATTGAAAGAATCTCGGTCCGGAGGTACCGTTCAACTCGAAGTGTTCATCCGCAAGCGGAAAGATAAATTTCTAAGCGCTATGGTCCATTGCACCATGTAATTAAGGTTGAAAATTACAATGATTTCTGGAAAATGAGTTATTAAATTCTTGTAAAGAGGGAAATTTTTGAAAAACTCAGCTTGTCCTCTATCTCATGGAGATGGAATAACTACACGGCAGTCAGACTTCTCTACTGGTTCATGCCCGAATTGTTTGCTATCTGTATGCATTAGGCGATATGGTGAGATCGATTTGTCCGCTTCGGGCTCGGATGCAGAGATTGTCAAGAAAACGCTTATCGAAGCCTATCGCGAAATACATTTTAACAATCTTTCAAATTACTCTTGTGGAGGAATTATGAAAATAGATGTTGCTATCTTAACAGCTCTTCCACTTGAGTTGCAAGCATTCCTTCGTCATGGCGGGCCGTGGAGAAGGTTGGAAAGCGATAGATTTCCTGGACGGATCTATTATCATTTCAGAACACAATTTGGGGTGAGCATTATAGCAGCATGTTCATTAAGTATCGGACAGCTGAGTGCAGCACTAGCAGCTAGAGACCTAATTGATGAATGGAAACCAACGGTACTCATTCTTATAGGAATTGCTGCAGGCATTAACAAAGAAGTTCGGCTCGGCGATATTGTTGTTTCAGACCAGATAGTCGACTATGAACTTGGTAAGGTAAGCCCTGGTGGTGTGACGCCACGTTGGTCTGTCTACCGAAGCGATCCAGTCCTTCTTTCTAAACTGACAGATTACCGGGATGCCTCATGGATCGCTGATATTGCCGTTCCGAGGCCTGATGGTCAAACTGGTCTGATTCCTAGGATCCTGCGTGGGGTCGTTCTTTCAGGGAATAAAGTGATTGCAGACAAGAAGACTGCTGGTGCAATAGGTTCCATTTGGCCCCATGCGCATGCAATCGAAATGGAAGGTGCTGGAATTGCAGCAGCTGTTCATGGTAGTACAATGACAACGTCTTTTATCATGGTAAAAGCAATATGCGACTATGCAAACAAATTAAAAAACGATAATTGGCAGCCTTACGCTGCTGAGGTAGCAGCGGCTTTTACTTCCTCCTTTATTTTGACAGCCCTATCTCGTGCAGATGTCAAACTCAAGGAACCCGACAAGATGCTCGAGACCGCAAATACAAGCGTCGATTTACGAGCTATAAGGCTCGCTATCTCTTCTGCTTTTGATCAAGTAGAGTTGAAGATGATTATGTCCGACCTTGAGATAGACTGGGACAATATTGCCGGAACCACCAAGAATGAAAAAGTTATTGAGCTCATCTGGCATTTAAAGCGACATAAAAGGCTTGAGGATCTGGTACACATCATTAAGAAAGAAAGAAAGGGGTTATTGGAATCTTATGAGCCATGATTCAGCGGGGCTTAAGGAAATTTTGCTATACCTTAATGTTGCGCTCCCTTTTAAAACCGTATTTACAGATTATAGGCAACAGGAGTGGATACGGTTATAGGCCGTTTTAAGCTAACCTCAGAAAATCATTGCACGTTATTGCCCTTCATTCATTCTTTCGGGTAAGAGGTATGGGTACTTTAGCATCCCCCAGAATTATTGAACATTTCAACCAACTTTTTTCAAACCGCTCCCGTTCCTTCTTCAATTCTTCCAAGATTTCGGCTATCGAGGTAATGACCATAGACGGCGTCCTCCTTGCATATATGAACGCCACCAGGGACATGCCGCTCTCAATTTTCGAGCGGCTACTGGGGCCCTCGTATATATTTCGCCGATGTGTTGTAACTGTAATCCCTCACTGAAACAAAAAAAACAAGCGGCGAGGATAAATGCCACCCCGCACGTCTATACTGCAATAGGTAAGCGTGAGAGAGGTTAATTGAACGATGGGCACAACAGTGAATAAACCGATGTGGCGGAGCCACTATTCCGGCGAGCAGTGAGCCATGCTATCCGTCACTGCATCTGACCCACCCCCGTCAAAATGTGTGACCCAGGGTCGTCAAAATATCTGACCCGGTGGTCCGTCATTTGGTCTGACCCACCTATCCGTCAAAATATCTGACCCACCCCCTGTGATAAAAACACTCACAGGAGGAAACATGGCGAGGAAAAAGAACATGACGGAATACAAGGACATCATCCGGCGGTTGCGAGCCGGCCAAAGCATCCGATCGATTCAGCGGGAAACCGTGCAAATTTTCGCAGATAGTGACCCACATTGTCGCATAAAGTGACCCAGGCATTGTCGCTGATAATGACCCACCATTGTCGCTC
>JAFGPS010000191.1 GCA_016936075.1 Sedimentisphaerales bacterium
ACTTCAAGAAGAGCATAAGCCTTGCTGATTGTCATTGGATTTACACGAAGTTGACCGGCTAAATCGCGAACCGTTACTAACTGCTCCCCCTCACGTAATTGCCCCGCCATTATCTGCTGACGTATCTGGTCAATTACCTGGCGATATATCGGCTGGCCACTGTGATGATCAATTTCAAGTAACATAAAACTACCTTCTTTCTATATTAGTGTATTACTTACTTAATACACTATACCTACTATATCGTTCTTGTTCAACAGAAAAAATTAGAATATTTTTAAAACCTTCCTCTATTTTTGCGGCTAAAACTAACATTGGGTTCTATATCTCCTTGTTATTCAAGAAGTTACAGAACCCATGTCATGCGAATATTTTTTTATAAAAATATTGAAAAATATCTATTATTTTATTTTGTCGTACTTCTTTTTGGAGCGTTATCTTCTCTGGTTCCATGGAAAGTTCGCAAGGTATAGATAATAGTCTGTTTCGATACAGGCGACATTTGGAGTGTGAATTTGATTGTATCTAAATTGTAATCTTCATAATCATCATTACCTGTAACCTGCCAGAACTGGGTCTGGAAGTTACGCTTGATTTCTACTTTTACAGGAATGTCGCGAGTATTTCTTACTTCAATTTCAAATCTACGAACTTCATCCCAACCTGTTATCCTGTTATCTTCGATTTTGTAGTTTTCAGTCTTGAAGTCCATAATCTTAGGCTCGACTACTACATTAGATACTGAACCAAGATTAAGTTCTACTTCTTCATTAACCGGAATATATTTGAAATCAGACTGACCTGAATATGACAAGTGACCATCATCATCTACATTACGATAAACTTTTAGTAAACCGCCCGGGATTGGAGTTTCGCCAAGCTCGTGTTCCTCGTCATTAGTGAAACTAAGAAAACGAATCACGGAATTGCCATAACGTTCCTGTTCATATTTATACAAGTTGATTACGGGAATATCTTCTGTGTCAAAACTAATCATTCTTTTCGACCAGCCGTTCTCGATAGTTTGTTCTCCATCGATTGTATAAAGGAAATATTCACTGAGACCTTCTTTGATTATGCCGCTTGATACACCCCAAGGTGGTTCGTAAAAATCAACTGTAGAACTGGCACTCGACTCATCCAAATATGATTGAGATGCAAGCCCTGTTGCACGTAAAACTTGCCTAACATTTGTACGACCTGGCCTGTTATATGGATATTGTCTTTGTGCAAGAGCGGCTATTTCATCGAGCATATGAACTTTACCTACAATAAGTCGTACCTGCGAGTTTTCATAATCTTCACCGGAGTTGTTTGTCACGCGAACATAGCCTTGAAGTCGCATTTTTTCTTCGTTTTCAGTAAGAGTTCCCATATAGAACGCACGCCATGACAAGCCGCTGGTTAGATATGAAATTTCAATCGGAACACTACCTGATACTTCGCTATTTACATTCCACAAGCCCAAATTCTTAACTCGCGGCGGAAAGGTGAGATTAGCAATGTCAATTTCGCCCGCGTGCGCTTTGGGAAGCATTTCAAGACTTGTCGGATCGATGAGAGTGTTTTCCCATGAAAACTGTAATTCGTTCTTACCTTCCTTAAGAGTAAGAGATCTTTTCTCTCTGGCAAGTGTCATATCCGCTGAATTGTATATCGTAAGCTGAACTGTATCCCTGTCAGGTAAAGTAACTAAATCTACTTTAGCGAAAGAAATTGAAGTTACAGTAATTAAAATCAGTAATATAAATATACGTTTCATTAGTATTTTCCTTACATGCTCCGTTTTGGAGCGTTATCTTCTCTGGTTCCATGGAAAGTTCGCAAGGTATAGATTACGGTCTGTTTCGATACAGGTGACATTTCAAGTGTGAACTTGATTGTATCGGAATCGTAATCTTCATAATCATCATTACCTGTAACCTGCCAGAACGGTGTCTGGAAGTTACGCTTGATTTCAACCTTTACCGGAATGTCACGAGTGTTTCTTACTTCGATTTCAAAGGTACGAACTTCGTCCCAACCGATAATGCTATCAGAATCGAACCTGTAATTTTCTGTCTTAAAGTCCATTATCTTCGGCTCAACTACTACATTCGATACTGAACCAAGATTCAGTTCAACTTCTTCGTTAACCGGAATATATTTAAAATCAGACTGTCCTGCGTAAGACAAATGTTCTTCTTCATCGACATTACGATATACTTTTAGCATTCCACCCGGGATTGGAGTTTCGCCAAGCTCATGCTCGTCATCGTTGGTGAAACTCAAGAAACGAATTACCGAATTTCCATAACGTTCTTCTTCATACTTATACAAATTGATTACTGGAATATCTTCTGTATCGAAACTAATCATTCTTTTCGACCAGCCGTTCTCGATGGTTTGCGTTCCTTCAATTGAATAAAGGAAATATTCGCTGAGACCTTCTTTGATAACTTCTGCTCTTTTTTGGCCTAACTGAGTTTGTAAACCCTCCAATTGATATTTTAGTTTTATTACATCTTCACTATCTTCTTTATCCCTACCTGCTCTCCATGACAAATTTAAAGTATCCATAATCCCTGGTCTATCATATGGATATGGTCTTCTTGCAAGAGCGGCTATTTCATCAATCATATGAACCTTACCGACAATCAATCTCACCTGTGCGTCTTCATAGTCTTCGCCGGAGTTGTTTGTTACTCGCACATATCCCTGCAATCTCATCTTTTCTTCGTTCTCGGAAAGCGTTCCCATATAAAACGCACGCCATGACAAGCCGCTGGTCAGATATGTTATTTCAATCGGAACCTTGCCTGATATTTTGCTATTGATATTCCACAGACCCAAATTCCTTACTCGCGGCGGAAAGGTGAGATTAGCAATGTCAATTTCGCCCGCGTGCGCTTTGGGAAGCATTTCAAGGCTGGTCGGATCAATAAGCGTATTTTCCCATGAAAACTGCAGATCGTTCTTACCTTCTTTGAGAGTAAGAAAGCGGCTTTCGCGGGCAAGTGTCATATCCGCTGAATTGTATATCGTAAGCTGAACTGTATCCCTGTTAGGTAAAGTAACTAAATCTACTTTGGCGTAAGATATGGAAGTTATCGCCAGTATGATAAATAATTTATTAATCAGTTTCATTGGATATTTTCCTTACATGCTTCTTTTTGGAGCATTATCTTCTCTTGTTCCGCGGAAGGTTCGCAAAGTATAGGTTATAGTCTGTTTCGATACAGGCGACATTTCGAGTGTGAACTTGATTGTATCTAAATCGTAATCCTCGTAATCATCATTACCTGTTACCTGCCAGAACTGTGTCTGGAAATTACGCTTGATTTCGACTTTTACCGGAATGTCACGAGTATTTCTTACTTCGATTTCAAAAGTACGAACTTCATCCCAGCCGATAATACTACCTGAAGAAGCGAACCTGTAATTTTCTGTTTTGAAATCCATAACCTTAGGCTCGACAACTACATTCGATACTGAACCAAGATTTAGTTCTACTTCTTCATTAACCGGGATATATTTGAAATCAGATTGGCCTGCATAGGACAAATGTTCTTCTTCATCGACATTGCGATAAACTTTGAGCATTCCGCCGGGAATTGGAGTTTCGCCAAGTTCGTGTTCTTCATCGTTGGTAAAACTCAAGAAGCGAATTACAGAATTACCGTATCGTTCCTGCTCATACTTATACAGATTGATTACAGGAATATCTTCCGTATCGAAACTAATCATTCTTTTGGACCAGCCGTTCTCTATAGTCTGTGTTCCCTCAATTGTATAAAGGAAATATTCACTGAGACCTTCCTTGATAATTTCCGCGGCATCCATCATCATTCCACCACCGAAACCACCCATCATACCTCGACCACCTCTTTGGCCGCTTATTTGCACAGCATGACCAGGTGTAGCAATCATTGGAGCAGGAACACCTCTATCGGCTCTATCATAGGGATATTGCCTTCTTGCAAGATTGGCTATCTGGTCGAGCATATGAACTTTACCTACAATAAGTCTAACCTGAGAATTTTCATAGTCTTCGCCGGAGTTGTTGGTTACTCGAACATAACCTTGCAAACGCATTTTTTCTTCGTTTTCAGTAAGAGTTCCCATATAGAACGCTCGCCAAGACAAGCCGCTGGTAAGATATGTAATCTCAATCGGAACACTACCTGAATATTCGCTATTGATATTCCATAAGCCGAGGTTTCGTACTCTTGGAGGGAAAGTCAGATTTGCAATATCTATCTGGCCTGCATGCGCCTTGGGAATCATTTCAAGACTGGTCGGGTCAATGAGAGTATTTTCCCATGAGAATTGCAATTCGTTCTTACCTTCCTTGATAGTAAGTGAGCGGCTTTCGCGGGCAAGTGTCATATCCGCTGAATTGTATATCGTTAGCTGAACTGTATCCCTGTCAGGCAAAGTGACTAAATCCACTTTGGCGTAGGAAAGGCCAGCAACGAGAACAATCAATATAATTGTTAAAATTATACGTTTCATTTTGATGCTCCTTTAATTAGGATTCCTGAGTTCTTATCTTCTGGCAAATCTTTCCAAAGGAACATTTCCACGCACGTTCTTATGATGGTAAATCATTCGCAGGACTTTTTTGGCAGGTCCTGTTTCAGTACGTGCCGGTAGTGTAATTTCAAACTCAAGAGTATTTGCATCTTTCTTTTTGTAATCTTCGCCCATAGTAAGTCTCTGGCCATCGAGCAGGCAGCGATCCATTTCCCATTCACCATCTATATGCTGAACCATTGTAAGAACCGCTTCTGAATCCTTGAAATTCTCTAATGTAGCTTCGACTTCTTCATTTGTATTATAGAGAATCAGAGTTCTTCCATTATTACTTCTCTGCTCGTCAACTCGTTCGAGAACCATTTGTTTTTGAGTGACGACAATGTCCCTGCTATCGCCGATATAAAGCTCCATTTTTTCTCCGACAGGCGCAAGTATTGCGTTGTCTTCGCCCAGGATGATTGTGCTTTCGTGGCCGTCATCCTGATAAATTCTCGCCTTGCCGCCCCATAGAGCAAATTTACCCAGGTTGCTATCCTCTTTATTTTCAATACGATAACTTACGGGAATACCCACATTCTGATTCTCAAGTTCTTCCGGATTCCATACCTGCTGATTCGAATCGAATTTCCATACTTTAGTAATCGGAACTTCAGGTGCTTTGAGGAAAAGTAATTGCTTGGTCTCTTCATGATCGATGCCCTGCTCGAACGATTCGCCGTAATCGAGCATGATACGAGCTTTATCAAAATCTTCGCCGGAGAAGTTACGCAAAATGATATAGCTTTTCAGGTCAACACCTGTTTCGGCTTTATTCGCTACTGCTTTGTAGGTAATGAGCCTGTCGATATTGCTCAAGAGATAACTGATTCGTACTTTCTCGACATAGTCACCTGCACAAGCAATGTCCCAGACGAGAGCCGCTTCTCCCGGAGGATAGCTTACGCTGATTAATGTCACGTTATCCGGATGATCAATCGGCTGTAGCCTGATAGAATCCGCATCAATAGATACGCCGTTCCATGAAAAATCAACCTTGTTCATTCCTTCCTGCAAAGTAAGGACTCGCTCCTCTTCGATTAGCGTTGCCTGTGGATTGTCCAGTCGAATTATTGTAGCGGCTCGCTCAGGCAAAGCTACAAGCTTTATCCTGGCCTGCGCAACTGTAACAAACGAAATCGCTAATACTATTGCCATAATTTTGTTCGCTTTACTGTTCATAATTATTCTCCTTGAAAAAATTATTTATCATTTTTTTATTAACCTTCTGAAGTCGGATTTACAACCCGACCTATAAACAATATGCTTTGTGTAGCGTTATCTCTAATCATAAATATAAACGGCCTGTCGGCACGGAATACTGACGGCGGCGATGGAATAGAAAGCATTTTCATAACAACCGCGGTTGCTGCAGCGGCTTCGGTACCTTCTTCGTTAACTTCAACAAATGCTTTGTGCAGCACATTTGAAATAAATAAGTCTTTTCTTTCGCTCATACCTGAAAAATCGGCATTATTAGAAAATGCTTCTTTCATTCCCATCTGAGAGAGAATTTTTGTTATATCAATCGATCCGCAAGTCATTTTAAACTTGGGAAGATATACATCCACTTCACGCTTGCGCATTTGTTTTATATTCGATTGCAGAATTTCTGAAGAATTCAGATCACTTTCAATTTTATCCATATCACCAATAGTTTTCGGAAGGATAATCAGCATTGAAAGTTCATCACCTTTATAAGGCATTTGTAATATTTGCATATTATCAAGCTGTGCGTATTCGAAAGATTCCTTTTGGTACATCATTTGAACCTTCGCTGTTTTTTGCTCTGTAACATGAAAATCAGATTCTTTCGTATTTTCTTCTTTGAACTTTATCGACCAGTCACCTTTGAAATATATCGCGTTAGTTAATACAAGCCTTGTCATGGCATCTATAGCTCCGGCCGGGATAAGGTCCTTTATCTTATCGTTTGTTTTTTCTTCTACCCATGTATTTATGATTTTGCGAGCTTCTTCGGATTTTGCAAAATCCAACTCGGTAAGTCCCGAGCCAAAATATTTTTTGTTCGTACCGATAAATTCAGACAAAAAAGGATAACCTTTCTGGCCCCATAAGGCATTTGCGACATTTAACTGATAGCCGCTTGTTTCTTTTTCAGCCTGTAAATGTTTCTGCAAATCACCGAAAGCAGAAGTAATTTTGTCCAATTCAATTGAAGGCAATCTTAAAACGTCAGCCATTTCTCTGGCGGTATTTCCCCGTGCGCCTGTATAAGTCATCGCAAGCGCAGTTGAAATACTGTACGGCGAGAAAAACAAATTCCCTTCAGCCTGCTTTACCTCAGAAAGGTCCTTGATTTGTGAATATAGATTCAAAGCGAATACATTATTTCCCTGAGTAATTAAACCAGAACCATTTCCAGCAAATGCTCCTGTAGTAAATAAACTTAAAATTACACACAACAAACTTATTTTTATTATTACATTTTTCATTTTACTAATCATCATCTTGATACCTTTATTTATTTTTTATGGATAATCTCCAGTTCATAGACTTTACCTGCTTCTACTTTAACTGGTGTGGCATTAGTTGTATCACCTTCAATAGTCAACATAACATCGGTACCAACGTAATATTCACCGGGCGGAACACCTTTGAACTCAAAAGTACCATCTTCTTTGAGTCTCATTGAGCCGCCCCATTTGCCAATTTGTTCGCCCGGAGGACAGATTTGAACATGAACTTCACCTGAAGGAATTTTACCATTCTTATCCAAGACTTTTCCGCGAACTATACCTGTGCCGGTGACAGTAAGTTTAATCTCTTTTGTGCTTGGAATCTGGTGTCTGAGAAATATCGAATCTGCCTGATGCAAATCTTCAGTACGACATCTAAGACTTGCGAATCCCTGCGGCAAATCTGGAATTTCAAACTTTCCATTTTCATCTGTCAAAACCGGATTATCCGCTTTAAGGTTATATTCATTTCCATCTGGCCCGAGGAAATCATCCGCGATTATTCCAATACCTTTAACAGGTTTTCCTGTTTCATCGACTACGATACCAGAAATTGTATAAGGTTTTGCCAAAGCAATTTCGAAATCATAACACTCCGCGATAGTATTGTTGAATACATCCAAATCAAGTTCGACATAACCATCGGCAGCTGCGGTTATTTGATAATAACCAAGAGGTATCTGAGCGATCCGGCACAAGCCTTTGGAATCAGTCGAAACTTGTTTATATTCATTCCATTGAATCGAACCATTATTTTCCGTATCTTCAAATCGTCTGTACAATGTCACTCTTGCATTTGCGAGAGGTTTTTTAGTTTCAATATCAATTACTTTTCCTCTTACCAAACCTTTACCTTCGAATTTCTTGTCAATAGAACCCGGCCGCAAATCAATTACTTTCACATTCTCTGGAACTATTACATCTTTCCATACTATGGGATTCTCTTTGCTAAGATATAAATCAATTCGAGGGACAGGCATTATTTTTTTCGCGACTGGAACTGGTTTTGTCGTTTCGGAACCATCAGGATAATAAATCTCTCTCGAACTGTTATTCAAGGAATTCCAGCTTGAAGGTACCCATGTCATAAAACTCCAATCAAGACGACCTTCCTGTATAACATAGTCCTTTCCGGGACCATTATGAAGTGCAAGTTCGAGTTCCCCATTTTCTATTGCGGCAAATAGTTTCAAAGCTTGATTAAACTGGTTTGTATTTTCACAACGATATAAGAAATGATATTCTCCTCCTCCAAATGGAGGTCCTTCCCACCAGCCGTAACGAGTCGGTAAATTAGCTACTTCCAAAGCGCCGTTAAACGAACCGAATTGATGCATCGGACCAGCACCACCAACAATAACAAGTGAAAATCCAACTTGAGCGAATAATACACTTATACAGAAAATGATTATCAATCCGATTTTTTTATTCAAAATATTCATTTCCCATTCCCTTTATTTATCATATTCATCCTCTCTTGTGCCGTGATAGGTTGTTACTGTATATTCAATTTCACGTTTCGTTCGCGGCTCGATATTCAGGTTGTATCTTATACGAGTTGCATCGTATTTTTCGTAAGGTGTTTCACTTTCCAACGTCCAGAAGTTTGTTCCGAAGTCACGAGTAATTTCTATTGTTACTGGAATTTCCCTTGTATTGATAATTTCAATCTTCCAGGTCCGTACCTCATCCCAACCAATAATTATATTGTTAGGATCAAATTTATAGTTTTCAGTTTTGAAATCAATTATAGTTGGTTTAACTTTAACTAATCGAGCTAAGCCGAGATTGAGTTCAACTTCTTCATTTACCTGGACATTTTTAATGTTCGTTCCACCTACGTACGCCAGATTTCCCTTTTCACTCTCGAAACTGTACATCTTAAGATTACCATTTGGAATAGGCATTTCACCAAGATTATGATTTTTATCATTTGCGAATTTTACAAATCTTATCGACTGATTACCATAGCGGCTCTCATCATATTTATAAAGGCTTTCAACTTCAATATTATCAACTTTGAAAGCAGGAAGTCTCTTGCTCCACTGGTTTCCTATCGTCTGGGTTCCTTGAATTGTATAAAGGAAATAATCACCACCTGAATCAGAAGTTGATACAGGAGCGGGAGATGAAATTTCCTGAGCGACTGATGTTTTATACGGTGTATCATACATTACCATTGGAACTTCATTATTTGTTAAAGCCCGGCTCCAGAGTTTTACATCGTGTATATAGCACGCGGCACGTTCAACCTGCGCGTCACCACCTATATAGAAAGGATTGGTGACATCTATATTATTGGCAAGCTGACTCGCAGCAATCCGTACTCCATTGCGATAGTATGTAAGTGTATTTGCTCTTTTTACTACGGCATGGTGAATCCATACGTTAGATTCTGGTGCAACATTTAAGTTGGGATAGTCGATTCCTTCATTCGAATTACTATAGTACTCAAATGCAGTTGGTGTAAATTTAATGAACATATAACCCAATAATTGACCTGACCAACCGGCGGGTCTATTGCGATTACCAATAATTACATCATAATCTCCGGCACCATCTTCAGGAGTTAATACTTTGGCCCAGAATGCCCATGTGAAATCGTTTTCCAAATTCATAGCAGGAATAGAACCGGCTGAGATATAGGCCCCAGTTGAATCATTTCCATTGAAGCTTGCGACTACGCCGCATTCCGGATCGTTTACCCAGACCGCTCCGTCAAATCCCAGGCCGCCTTTAGGATTGTTTACGATTCCATCTTTTCCCCTGCCGGAAGAATCTTTTGCGATGGCTCCCTGGCCGTCGTTTAATTTCCACCAGCCGAAGTCAGGCTGCAAAGAATCTTTTCCATCAAAAACACCAGTTCTCACTATTGCTCTTGAATAACCGCCCGGCTCATTGTAAGGAGATTGTCTTTTCGCGAGAGCAGCAATTTCTTCGAGCAGATGAATATCACCGGCTATCACTCTTGTTTGTGAATTTTCGTAATCTTCGCCGCTTGTATTTGTCAAACGAACATAACCTTGCATCAGCATTGACTTTTCATCTTCGGAGAGAGTACCCATATAGAACGCTCGCCATGATAAGCCGCTTGTTAAGTATGTTATCTCGAACGGAACCTTGCCATTATAATCAGAATGAATCAGCCATCGGCCCAAATCTTTCTGTCCCGGCGGAAATACTAAAGACTGAATTTCGATTTGACCTTTTCTCTCCAACGCTTCGAGATTAAGCGAAGTCGGATCGATAAGAGTATTTGACCATGAATATTGCAGCCAATTCCAGCCTTCTTTTAAAACGAGATTGCGTCTTTCACGAACCAGAGTCAAATCTGCGGCGTTATAAATTGTAATCTGAACATTTTCACGTTTTGGAAGTGTCACCAGTTCAATCGCGCCGGCAGGAGGAACAGGACTTTCATCTGCACCATAACTGAACGAATCAAAATTCAGAATTGAAAGCAATATGTAAATTATAACATACTTTTTCATCTTTATTTCTCTTATTGATTATACTGGTCCTGTCTTATACCGTGATACGTTGTCACTGTATATTCGATTTCCTGTTTTGCTCGCGGCTCAATAGTTAAATTATATCTTATACGAGTTGCATCATATTTTTCGTAAGATGTTTCACTTTCCAATGTCCAGAAGTTCGTCCCGAAATCGCGTGTAATTTCTATTGTCGCGGGAAGTTGTTTCGTATTTGTAATTTCAATTTTCCATGTTCGAACTTCGTCCCAGCCAATAATGCTATTATCGTTAGGATCGAATTTGTAGTTTTCAGTTTTGAAATCAATCAGAGTAGGTTTAACTTCTACCAATCTTGCTGTACCAAGATTCATTTCCACTTCTTCGTTTACGGGGATGTATTTAATACTCGTTCCGCCTACATAAGATAAGTAACCATCTTCATCAGCTAAGCCGTATATTTTTACATTACCATCTGGGATAGGAGTTTCGCCAAGATTGTGATCCTCATCGTTTGCGAATTTTATGAACCTTACAGCGTGACTTCCATAGCGGCCTTCATCATATTTATAAAGGCTTTCAACTTCGATATCATCTGCTTCAAAAGATAGCAATCTTTTGGACCACTGATTTTCGATAGTCTCCTTTCCCTCGATTGTATAAAGGAAATATTCACTTAGACCTTCTTTGACTATTTCCTTTTTTTCAAAGTCAATTCCATCAAACATTACTCCCAATTGAGGCATATCTCCTAATATTGGTACCTTCTCATTTGTTACACTCCTACTCCAACCATGCTTAACAATTGTCCCTATAAACGGTCTATCGTATGGATATTGTCTTCTTGCAAGAGCGGCTATTTCGTCGAGCATATGAACTTTGCCGACAATCAAGCGAGTTTGGGCTTCTGCATAGTCTTCGCCGGAATTATTTGTAATTCGAACGTAACCTTTTATACCCATTGATTTTTCATCTTCGGAAAGTGTTCCCATATAAAACGAGCGCCAAGTTAAGCCGCTTGTGAGATATGTTATCTCGAATGGAACCAGGCCGCTGTATTCGGAATAAATGAGCCATCGGGCAAGTTCTCTTTGTCTTGCAGGAAATACCAACGCATGAATATCGATTTGGTTCTTTCGCTCCTTCGGCTCAAGACTAAGTGACGTTGGGTCAATAAGAGTATTCGACCATGAATACTGTAACCAGTTCCAACCTTCTTTCACTACGATATTTCGTTTTTCTCTAACCAGTGTCAAATCAGCGGAATTGTATATCGTAAGCTGGACGTTGTCACGCTTTGGTATTGTGACCAGTTCAATCGCGCCGGCGGGAGGAGCGGGACTTTCACTTGCGCCATAGCAAAACTGATTATTGCCTGAAATGAAAAGTAATATAAATAATGCGATATATTTTTTCATTCTTCTATCCTCTTATTAATTTAACTGGTCCTCTCTTGTGCCGTGATATGTCGTCACGGTATATTCGATTTCGCGTTTTGATTGCGGCTCGATATTCAGGTTAAATCTCACCCTGGTTGCATCGTATTTATCGTAAGATGTTTCACTTTCCATAGTCCAGAACTGTGTTGCGAAATCTCGTGTCACTTCTATAGAAATCTGAATTCTCTTTGCATTAGTAATTTCTATTTTCCATGTTCGTATCTCGTCCCATCCTACAATACGATTCGAATCATATAGATAATTGTCCGTTTTGAAGTCAATCATAGTCGGTTTTACTTCGACTAAACGAGCTGAGCCGAGATTCAATTCGACTTCTTCGTTGACTGGGATGTATTTTACATTTGTTCCGCCGACATAGGACAAAAGCCCATCTTCACTCGCTATGCCGTATATTTTTACATTGCCGTCAGGGATTGGAGTTTCGCCTAAGTTATGGTCTTCGTCATTTGCGAATTTCACAAATCTTATAGTCTGATTTCCATAGCGGCCTTCATCATATTTATACAAGCTTTCAACTTCAATATCATTCGCTTCGAAAGAAAGCAATCTCTTGGACCACTCATTTTCGATAGTTTCGGTTCCATCAATTGTATAAAGGAAATATTCACTGAGTCCTTCCTTTATAATTTGTTTTACAGAACCAGACCAACCGAATTCAACTACATCACCATCCAGGCCAAGCATAAAATCATCAACTACTCTTGCTTTCTCAACAGCATGCGCATCCTGGAATAGAACGTTTTGTCCTTCTTGCTGAGTAGGTCTGTCGTACGGATATTGCTTTTGTGCAAGAGTTGAAATTTCATCGAGCATGTGTACTTTACCTACAATCAGGCGAGTCTGGGCGTTCTCATAATCTTCGCCGGAGTTGTTGGTTACTCGAACGTAACCTTCCATCTCCATAGATTTTTCATCTTCTGAGAGCGTACCCATGTAGAATGCTCGCCATGATAAGCCGCTTGTAAGATACGTTATTTCAAACGGCACCTGGCCGCTGACCTCCGAACGGATGAGCCAACGACCAATCTGCCGCAGCCTCGCTGGGAAAACTAAAGCCTGGATATCGATTTGGTCTTTATGTTCTTTTGGTTCTATACTAAGTGACGTTGGGTCGATAAGTGTATTAACCCACATAAATTGTATCCAGTTCCAACCGCGTTTTACTGTAACGTTTCGCTTTTCACGAACTAAAGTTAAATCGGCGGAATTGTAAATAGTAAGCTGAACATTGTCTCTTTTTGGTAAAACGTTTAATTCTATCGCGCTAGCTGGCGGGAAATACGGCTGCTCGCCAATTTTATCTATTCCTAAATTTTCCGCAGAACCACTTGTTTCAACTTTTGCAGTTGAAGCAGTAAGAGTTTGAACTGGCAATCCTCCCTGCATAGCTCCATTCGTCAAAGCTGGAGTTGAAGAGAGACCTTTGTCTTCCAAATTTGGTGCTATTGAAACTGGTGGAATAGAAAATGTATTTGGTCCAGGTGTTTGCTTTGGTATTGGGTTTGTTCTTTCCATATTCGAGAAAAATACAATCCCAAATACAATAACCGCAGCGGCACTTAGCCATGCGGATTTGGTTAAGGAAAAGATTTTCGCCTTTTGAGGTTTTTGGGTTTGTTTGACAACATCCGAAACAAGCTGGGCAGGAACTTTAACTTCGCCTTTTAGTAAATCGAGAGCGGCGAACTTGCGTTTGAGCTTTTCCAGTTGCTCTGCACATTTAGAGCAACTTTTCAGATGAGCAGCAATTTCTTTATTTCGTTCATCCGAAGCCAATTTGAACTGGAACTCAATAAGGTCTTTTTCAATTAAATGATTTTTACTCATAATTCCACCTCCGGCAATTTCTGCGCCAGAGTCTTAAGCGCCCTGTACATCTGAGTTTTTACTGTTCCGATAGAACAATCCATAGCCAAAGCTACCTCACGATAGCTTAGCTGCTGATAATAAGCCATAACAAGAGCGGCTTTCTGTCTATCAGGGAGCGATTCGATCGCCTGCCTGACCTGCTCGACCTGCTCGGCTTTCACTGTAGCGACAGAAGGATTGAAGGAGTTATCGGCCGCTGCGGTTGAAACAAGGTCTTCGCCGTTTTCATTATAAAAATTCACGTTTAAGCCTTTTGATTGTGTTCTTTGTTTTTTGCGGAAACCGTCATAAGTTACGTTTGTTGCGATTTTGAACAGCCAGCTTTTGAATTCTTTACCTTTGAAAGTATGGGACTTTTCGTGAACTCTCTTGAAAGTCTCCTGGAAAAGGTCTTCTGCATGTTCTTTATCGCCTGTCATTTTTATTAGATATCCCAATACACTGTCCCCGTATCGGCGGACAATTTCACCGAATGCCTTTTGGTCGCCCTTGCAATGGGCTTCTATCAAGCTCTTATCCGTATTCATCATCGAGGCTATTAACTCCTAATTATCCCTTAAGACGAATATAGTAGCCTATCGGTTGACAGAAAACTAAAAAAATTAATAAAAAAGTAGAAGTGTATATTAAATTTTTACGCTTTTTCGTTTGGAAAATTTCCTACCAAAAGAAACTTTATCCATATTAACGCGCCGATAATAATCTAAAGTTTATATCAAAATTCACTCATTCACACTGAATGCTTTCATTTGAGCCACCGTAAATTAAACGCATCTGGCCGACATTTGGAATTATACTAAACGGAAATTTATCGAAAGGTCTGAATCCGCTGGGCCAATATACAAATAATGCCTTTCCTACAAGATAATCTCGAGGAACAATCCCAACTCTATATGGAGCAATACCTTTATTCGAAAGCCCCTCGTTCTGCCACCATCTGCAATCCTCACTATTTGGACTGTTATCGCCTAAAACGAAAAACTCATCTTCATTCAGCAAAAAAGGAGCGTTTGTCGCATGGCCCTGATCAATACCATTACCAAACTTTGATGAGGTATAGTGTATATCTCTGAAAAGAGCTACATGCGAAAGTGTCATTTTTCCTGAACCGAAAATTTCTACAGTGGGTTCAATTTCAGGTTGAATCTGTCCGGCATCCTGTGGATCGGAACCTAAATCATATATCAACTTTTCATCGCCGAATTCTAAAATAAGCATATGATCAACATTTGCAAATTTAACTTCAGTCAATTTCTTATTATCCTCTGAAATCGGCGTTATTATTTTTGTAGCTAAAGGCTCTTGTTCACCATTTTTGGTTATTATCATTTTGCCATCAAAATCAATCCAACCTTTGAATTTGGACTGATATTTTCCCAATGCAACTCCGATACGCCCAGTCGTCTTTTCCATTTCAACATAAAAACGTACCATTAAATCGCTGCATAAAGGCATACTTTCATTACGAGTTATGTCATTATACGCATACCTTGTCTTGAAATCATTGCCCAATGAGGTATCATAAATGAGTGAATCAACCGCATCTGGGGAACTATCCAGACTAAATAAAGTCGGTCTATCCTTCGCAACCTTCCAATGCGAAGAATCGGTACATACAAAAGGCTGTTCCCATTGGTGCAGGTTAAAAGAAGGAATTGAAGGATTAATTGGCTGATAATCGTTATCATATACTATCATCCAATGCTCTTTCTGAACTTTCGGTGGCTTTCGCTGAATTTTCCCGTTTATATAAATATCGCCATCTATTATTTGGACCTCTTCCCCGGGAAGCGCTATAAGGCGTTTTATATAATTAACCCAAGGTTCGGCTGGATTTTTAAATACTACAACATCCCACCTTTTCGGCTCAAGGAACTGGTAGATACACTTTAATACAAGTATTCTGTCACCATTTGCTACATTTACCATGTCACCAGCGGGCCTTCTATAGCCGCAACTTGGGCACATCGCAACACGAGATGGAACTTTGTCAACTGGCACTGTATCTTCAGGCAGACTAAAAAGATAAGGTACAAAACCATAATCATACTGATAGCCGCACTCAGGGCATCTATATCTAAAATGTGCACCTTTGAGAGTATCAGCCATACTGCCCGTTGGTATGCGAAATGCTTCCATAACAAATGCCCGAAAGACAAATGCCAGAATAAAAGCAGTAATGAGCCATTCGAATGTGTCAGCAACTTCCCTGGCCCGATCTTTCTTCTTTCTATGAGATTTATCCTGTTGTGTATTTTCTCTGTTTTTTGATGACATTCAATCGAACCTGTTATATTTTAATATAAAAGCTATAATAAAAACTGCATTATTACGATAAAATCTCCATCGGTCAATAAAGTATTTAGACAATATACTTTTTTTAATAAACCGCCTCAAATAGGATGATAAAGATATAGAACAAACCAGTCTTTTAATAATATGAAAAGAATCGCAAAAGTTTTTTTTGAGATTATTTTATATTTCTTAAAAAAATTACTTGATGTATAGAAGTCTTTATAGTATAGTGATTTGCGGTGTTTTTGAATTTAAAGAGATGCGTGATATGCGTTGGAAAACAAAAACTTGCCAATCCATTAAACACCAGCTCTTTTAATGTAAAATATTTGTGTTTTCTTATTGCTATTTCCCGAAATGAGGTATTCTATGGTAACAATTACAAAGAAAGAATTGATCGACCGGATCGCGGAATCTACACAAGCAAAAAGAGTAACTGTTAAATGTATAGTCCAGACTTTCCTCGATGAAATAACGAAGGAGTTATGTAATAATAATCGTTTAGAATTCCGTGATTTTGGAGTTTTTGAAACAAAAATCAGAGCATCCAGAATCGCACAAAATCCCAAAACTCTCGATCGGGTCGAAGTACCGGCTAAAAGGACAGTGAAATTCAAAATGGGTAGATTAATGAGAGAAAATCTACATGCACCTGAGACAAATCCGACCGAGATCAAATAACTTTAAAAAATTATTATTGAATAATTATATATCAAAAACTATATACAGATAATAATTAAGTTAGCGATTTAGATATTGATTCAGATCTGTTTTTTACAGATATTTGGGTCAGTGGAGAGATTGATCCGTTTTATTTAATTGTTCTAAGGAGATATTTATGCCAGAGGGAAAAGTGAAGTGGTTTAACCCCCAAAAAGGTTATGGATTTATTTCTACTGAAGACGGCCATGATATTTTTGTCCATTTCTCAAGTATTTTCAGTGATGGATTTAAAAGTCTTAAAGAAGGGACCGCCGTTACCTTTGATATTGTCGAAGGTGACAAAGGATTACGAGCCGATAAAGTAGTAGCAAAAAACTGAGAACAATGATTAATATTTTTAATTGATAGGCTTGAGGGAGAAATTTTAACACACCTTGTTTTTACTCTTTAATACCCTGGTTGCCTGATTATACTAAATTTGGATTGCGTGTATTGTATTATGACGTTTTTCATAGTGCGAAATATGTACGTACTAACAGTAAAAACGCTGTTTTTAAGGTAATGCCACGATGAAATTCATGTTTCCAGGCCTGATTATGCCATAATAATGCTTTAACTATATTTTAATATTGAATTAATTAT
>JAFGPS010000192.1 GCA_016936075.1 Sedimentisphaerales bacterium
AAACATAGTGTAAAGCATCGCGCAAGTTAAAATGGGAAATATATTAAAATAATTTTAATAAGCAATTTTGGTGCCGAACACTATTGATAAATACTCCATTATTTTTCTTCATTTTCAATCAGGAAATATTCTTTTTTTCATTTTTTGGAGAAATTTATGCAACTATTTTTAGTTTTTAAGCGTCTCTACTATAAAACCTGATGAAATACTGCTGAAATACAGGAAATTCTGTTTGAAATGTTAAAATGGGATACCCTGGCTGGTATTTTTTAAAAAGTCTATACTGAAAAGGATATAAAAATGGTTAAACATGCAATTGGACTAAAATTTTTAGTTGTTTTAAGTTTTTTAGCTATTATCGCCGGCTGCAGTAAAAATAATGATGAAGTAGAGTCGCTAAAAAAACAACTCACCAAAACTCAGGAAGATTTGGATTACTGGCAGGGAAGATACGATGCTTTAGCTGCTGACCTGAGAAACGCAAAAGCCTCCCAAAGAAACCTTGGTACACAGCTTAATAGTGTAGATGGTGTTTCCCAATCAATAGAGGAACAATTACAGATATATGCCCAGCAAATAACCAATTTCCAGGTTCAAATCCAGCAACTTAACACCGTAGTTACTGAGCAGGAAGCTATTATAAACGAGCAGGAAGCCATCATAATTGATCAGGAAGCCGCTTTGCAGGAATTAATGGGCGGTATAACTGACCAAACACCCTATTATTGAAAATTTATTAAAATCACTTGATATCTTTCTTTTCAGAATTTAATCGGCAAATCCTCTGTCTTTATTTTTTTCGACAAGATAAGGAATTATCACAAGTAAGGGAAACTATTCACAAATTTCCATTTACCGATTGAATCCATTAGACGCAGTTTTATTATTAAAGTTTTAAGCTGATTCTTTTGTGAACTCTATCCCATGCTTGCGTTATCAGGAAGCTTTCTTCCATATTATCAATCATCGTTACAAACTTTTTCATTGGCACGGAAAAACTCAGGGTATTTTCAGATACATAAGGTCTGGCCGAAACATCGAACATACCCAGTACCGCTCTTGGATTTTCAGATTCTTTCTCAAGATAAGGATATTGAACTATTGTCCCGCAACCGGCGGAAAATGGACAATAAACTCCGTTCGGATTATCTACATCGAAATTTGCCAAAGTGAACAAGCCGGAAAGGACGTCAGGATGAGCGAAAAAGATAACTACTTCAGGCTCATCGGATTCATCGAGCATGTCCCATCTTTTGAAAACAATATATTTTTTCGGAGCCTCGAACTTCGGTACCTTTTCAAATAACTTTTTTACAAGTTCTGGTGTTTTTCTATAACGCTCTCCTTCGAGCTTTCCGGGAATGCCGCACGAGAGAAAATACTCAAAGTTCGGCATAAGTTCCCGGCTGAATCCCAAATATCTTTTTCCGCCGAAACAGCCAATCGAATCGCAATCAAAACAAAGAGAAGTACCTGCCCTTACTTGTGATAGATCAGCCATAATGCAACGATGCCCCAAAAGTGGAGTAACTTTTTTTACATTAGATATTTCATCGGTATAATAAAATATCACAGGAAGCTCACAACCACCAAAATACTTCTCCCAAAGCTCAATAAATTTTGTTTTATGGCTCATAATTGTTCCTTCCTATTTTTTCAGATGTAGAAAATTGATTCATTTCATCATTTTGCCAATTTAATGGATTATTCACAATATAATTTCTAATTTTGTACAATGACTTTTCATCACGTATAATATGGTCATGAAAGTTGGATTGCCATAAAGATATTCATGTTGTTTGACAAAATTCGTTTACACGTTTTGCCATCGCTGATTTAAAACCGGCAACAAAAGATGAAATGGATTTTGGCATTCTATGTAGCCGTAAATATGCACGGCGTTGTAGAGACACACGGCCGTGCGTCTCTACTCTTCCAATTCTAATAAATATAAATTGTTCGCGAAAAAGGTCAAATTAGCGATTGAATTCATTAAAATCAAAGAGGAAAATAGCAACTAAACATGGTAATTATTAACGCTTTTGTCAACATAAACGTGAATACGGCCATGAAAAACCTTAATTTTCACGATTATGAGGAATTTAAGAAGAATATTTCAATATTTTTTCCAGAAAGCTTAGTTTACTTGCAATTTAATTATATTGCTGTATAATGCCTATCGTAAATCTATTTAAAAAGAATAATTGTTTTTTCTTTCCGAAGTCAGCTTTTTCCCATTTATGCGAAAGTTCAGATTTTAAAATAGAGACTCGAGCATGAATTTTTAAGAAAAATATAAATGTTTGAGTCAGTTCAAATATATATTTTTTAGGATTATTTATGTCATTTACAAAATTTGGTCTTTCAGACCCATTAGTGCGCGGCATTCTCGCAACAGGTTATACCGCTCCAACCGAAATTCAATCTCAGGTTATTCCGGCCGCAATCGAAGGTAAGGATATCATTGGCTGCGCGCAGACAGGGACAGGTAAAACCGCCGCTTTCGTATTGCCGATTCTGGACAGGCTTGGCCACGAATCAGCATCAAAAAAACGAATAATAAAAGCACTTATACTAACTCCGACTCGAGAGCTTGCTCTTCAGGTTGAAAAATCGATACAAGGTTACGGCCGATACGCAGATGTAAAAACTCTTGCTGTTTTCGGCGGTGTTAAGATTAATAATCAGCTTAGTTCTCTCAAAAAAGGTGTTGATATTGTCGTAGCGACACCCGGGCGATTGATGGATCATATGAATCGACGCTCGATAGATGTCAAACATATAGAAATGCTCGTACTTGATGAAGCTGACAGAATGCTGGATATGGGCTTTATTAACGATGTTCGCAAAATTGTTAACAGCCTGCCAAAGAATCGCCAGACAATGCTTTTTTCTGCAACAATTTCACCAGAGATAAAAACTCTTTCTGCTGATATGCTCAATTCGCCTGAAATGTTTCAGATAGGCAAGCCAAGAAATCCAATTGAAACTATTACGCAGCATATTTATCCTGTTCGCAGGGAGCAGAAAATGGACCTTCTGATACATATGCTGAATAATTCACAGATGTACAGCGTGATGGTCTTTTCACGAACCAAGCATGGAGCAGATAAAATCAATCGGCGTCTTAAAAAAGCCAACATTTCATCAGTTGCGATTCACTCGGATAGAACACAGAACCAGAGATTGCAGGCGATGGATGGTTTCAGACGTGGCAAATTCCAGGTGATAGTTGCTACTGATATAGCCGCACGAGGAATAAATATCGAAGGAATCTCGCATGTGATAAATTTCGATGTCCCGGCTTTCCCAGAAGATTATATCCATCGTATCGGTCGTACCGGCCGCGCAGAAGCTCTGGGTGACGCAATCACGTTTGTTTCATACGATGAACAGAAGGCAATTCGCAAAATTGAGAGATTCATCGGGCAAGACTTAAATACTGAAGAATTCGAAGGCTTTGCTTATAAGAAATCCGATTCTTTGGAGCCGCTGCCTAATGAAAAATCAAAACGACCGCATCAAGCAAAAACGGCTCCTAAAATTGGCCAAAAAACACATCCTGCACGAAGAAGAAGAAGGTCAATAAAACGCAGATAACGATAAATGAATATTAATTTTGCATAAAAAAAGCATTCGGGGAAGAATCTTTATGAAGTTTGCAGGGCTTACCGACGATCAAAAAAAGATAAAAGCCGAGCTTGGAAATCCGGCTGATTTCAAAGTAATGCAGCAATTTACTTCCGAATATTCAGCAAAGCAATGGGAAAAGAGAATGTATGCACATGGATATGAAAAGGATAAAAAAGGTACAGGCTGGAAATACGGCTACACCTTTTCGGTCCGGCGTTAATTCGATGTGTCGTACAAGTCAAAACAGTTCAGGACTCTATGCGCATATACCTTTCTGTAAGAGTAAATGCGCATATTGCAATTTTTATTCTGAGCCAGTAAGTTTGCATGATACAAATCGTCTGGTTCAGGCATTACTCAAAGAACTGTCGCAGGCTGATACTCGCTTAGTTCGTACAATTTACATTGGAGGCGGCTCACCTTCATGTCTGCCTTTATCGGAATTGGAAGAACTTGTGAAAGCGATAAGAAGCAAATGTCCTAACTTCGTTGAGTTTACAATCGAATGCAATCCAGGCCAGGTAAATCCTGAAATGCTTGAACTTTTATATAATCTTGGTGTAAATCGTATTTCGATTGGCGCTCAGTCTTTCGATGATAATGAATTGAAATGTCTCGGACGTATCCATAACTCAAAAGCAATAGAAACGGCAATGTATCAAGCAAGACAGGTTGGATTTAAAAATATTTCTCTCGACCTTATCTTTGCGATTTGCGGCTCTACACTACAAAAATGGCAAGAAAGTCTTGACCATGCAATAGCTCTGAATCCGGAACATATTTCTGCATACTCTCTGACAATTGAACCAGAAACGCCTTTGGGAAAAGCGATTGAAGAAGGCAAATTTTCTGCAATAGACGAATCTACAGACAGAGCAATGTACGAACAAACTATCGATGTTCTCACAAAAGCAGGTTATGAGCATTATGAAATTTCCAATTTCGCAAAACCCGGCTATGAATGTCAGCACAATATAGGTTATTGGCAAAACAGGCCTTATATTGGTATTGGACCTGCTGCGGCTTCTTCTACAGGAACGTGCAGAATGCAGAACTTTTCTGACATTAAAACTTATGTAAATGCTATAGAATCAGGCCAAAGCTGCGTTGAAGAATCTATTTTAATTAGTGATATAGAGCGGATTTGCGAAACAGCAGTATTGAATCTTCGGACAATATATGGTATTGATATTGAAGAATTTAAGCAGTTTACAGGGCAGAACCCTTGTCTGCTTTTTGAAGAACCTATTAGAATACATTGTGAACAAGGATTATTGAATATTGAAAACAATCGCATATTTCTGACAGCGAAGGCATTGCCGATTGCGGATTATGTATTGTGCGATTTCGCATCGCTGTAGGAATATTTGAAATATACAACAGGAACACTATTTTATGGATACTCGTTATATAAGGAATTTTTCAATCGTAGCTCATATTGACCACGGCAAAAGTACTTTAGCCGACCGTATGCTGGAAATCACCGGCACGATTACCTCCCGTGAAGCACAGGACCAAATGCTTGATGATATGGATCTCGAACGCGAACGCGGCATAACAATCAAAGCTTCCGCCGTGACTATGAACTACGAATACGAAGGGCATAATTATATGCTCAATCTTATTGACACACCCGGCCATGTTGACTTTCATTATGAAGTATCCAGAGCTTTAGCTGCGTGCGAAGGCGCCTTGCTTGTAGTCGATGCAACTCAGGGAGTTCAGGCTCAGACTGTTGCAAACGCTTACCTTGCTGTAGAAAGCGGTGCCGAGCTTATGGGTGTTATAAATAAAGTCGATTTGCCTTCGGCACAACCTGATGTCGTAGGCGAAGAAATCGAACATGTTTTAGGTGTAAAAAAAGGCGAGTGTTTCCATATCAGTGCCAAAACTGGTAAAGGAGTAAAAGAAGTTCTGGATGCGATATGTGCTTTCTTGCCTGAGCCAAAAGACCTTTCCAATGAAAAAACTCAGGCTCTTATTTTCGATAGTCACTTCGATGAATACAGAGGAGTGATTTGTTATGTGCGTGTTTTTTCCGGCAAGCTCAAACTTAAGCAGAAAGTACGCTTAATGGGTACAGGCCGAACTTATCTCATCACAGAGATTGGAAAATTCTGTCCCAAGATGAAACCAACAGGTGAATTAGGCACCGGTGAAGTAGGTTATTTAATAAGCAATATTAAGACACTTGGCGATGTCACTGTCGGTGATACAATTACAGACGATGCCGAACCAGCTCAAAAGGCATTGGAAAAATACACGCCGCCTTTACAGATGGTATTCTCAGATTTTTATCCCGACACTAACACTGACTATCCCAAGTTGCGAGGTGCTTTTGACAAACTTGCACTCAATGACGCGAGTTTCTCATTCGTACCGCAAAATTCACCTGCTCTTGGCTTTGGTTTCAGATGCGGCTTTCTCGGTTTGCTCCATATGGAAATTATCCAGGAAAGGCTCGAACGTGAGAACGATATCGGTGTTGTACAAACCGCACCGAGTGTCAGCTATGAAGTTGTAACACATGACGGCAAAGTCACGAAGATCGATTCGCCGAGCCAGCTTCCCGACCGAACTCATATCGAAGAACTTCGCGAACCGTTCGTCCGGCTGGAAATTATTACAGGCACTGATTCAATCGGAAACGTTATGAAACTTGCTGAAGAACGCCGATGCAAGCTGGTTAAAACAGATTACCTTGGCCCGACACGAGTAATAATGGAATACAAAGCACCATTGGCTGAAATTGTATATGATTTTTACGACCTGCTCAAAAGTATAAGTCATGGCTATGGCACCATGGATTACGAATTTATGGGCTTTGAAAAAAGTAATCTTGTCAAAATTGATATTCTTATTAATGGTAACCCAGTTGATGCATTGTCACTGATTGTACATAGAGACAATGCCGAGCAGAGGGGAAGAAAGTTGATTATTAAACTTCGAAGAGCAATTCCTCGTCACCAGTTTGAAATTCCACTCCAGGTCGCAATAGGTGGTAAGATAATCGCACGCGAAACTATCAAAGCATTCAGAAAAGATGTCACAGCGAAATTATACGGCGGCGATGTCACTCGAAAAATGAAAGTACTCAAAAAGCAAAAAGAAGGCAAAAAGAGAATGAAGAGCATTGGGAACGTCCAAATTCCCCAGAAAGCCTTTATGAGCATTCTCGACACGAGCGACTAACGAATATTTTAATAGCGATTATTCCTCTTTTTCGTTTTCTATTGCGTTACCTTCACAACACCAACTGAAAAAGCCGGCATTGAAAATTTTACGATTTTATTTTCAACAACAACGGCAGAAGGAATCACTTTAATATTGTCGGATTGTTCAAGAGAATTCCTCGTGTTTTCATCTTCGGGTGCTACCATTTGCATTGTTGCAGAACCTGGAACGAAGTCACCATCGAGTATAATCGAAGTTTCAATTGCGCTATCGGTAGGATTCACCGCTTTAAGGAATACTGTCTTTTTATCTTCTGAACGTGTTGCGACAAAATTCAATGGACGATCAGGGCCATCGACCGAGAGCAAATTCGGAGCAAAAGAGTCACGCCACATTTTCATAACAACGTAATTTCCGGCCGGGAACCATGTGCTCTGGTCAAAATTAATCAAAGCATTGTCCCAAGAATCAGTGACACCCTGCTTACGCATAAACAGGGCCGGACACGTCATAGTGACAATATCACTGAGTCTTTCAAATGCGTTGAGAATACCACCGGCATAGAGACCGACGTGCCAGTCGTTTTTGTACCGGCTTGTGGTGAGGTTCCACTCGGAGACGTAAATTTTAATATCTGGATTTTCAGATTTCTTGATAATCTCGCCGCGACCCCTGAGAAATTCTTCGTATCTATATGGATCGCCGGAAAAATCAGGCTCAAAAGCAATACCATTGTAATAATGAGGCGACAAGATATCGAAAAGCGTGCCCGCGTCTTCGATAATTCGCGGGTCCCAGTTGCGGTTTGCCTGCTGATTACCTTCGCCTGGACCTGTATCGTAGCCGTAGCTTCCCGCTACCGAAAGTTTCAGGTTCGGATATTTCTCTCGTATCGGCGGGCAGAAGTTTTTAACTATTTCGAGATAGCGAGGATACTCCATCATGAGCCACGGTTCATTATCAATCTCAAGCGTTTTCAAAACATACGGTTCAGGGTGACCGTTTTCTGCTCGCATTCTGCCATATTCAGTCGTCGTGTCACCCATACAATATTCAAGCCAGTTGAGAGCATCTTCCACGCCGCGGGCAGTATTGAGAACAAGAATCGGTTCGGCGCCAACTTTTTCGCAGAACTGACAGAATTCATCTGTACCGAATTGATATGTATCGCGGTCGTTCCATTGCTCAGTTGGATGCGGCAGGCGTTTTTCACGTGGCCCAATCGCATTTTGCCAGATGTATCGATTTGCAAAACTACCACCCGGCCAACGAATTGACGCAGGTTTCAAATCAGCTATTGCTTTGTACAAATCAGGACGATAGCCGCCAATAGTAAGAGACGAATCAGAGAATAATGAAATCTGGTCAATATTAACTATACCTGACGGCGGAGAACCGATTGTTAATGATGCCGCATTTATCGTCTTGGAAGCAGTAAACTCAATAACATACTTTTTCCATTCGCCTGTCAAGCCAGTGATGTTCTTTTGCAAAAAATATGATTTATTTTCACTGAAGCCTACAGATATAGTTCCACTTCCATATGCATAAAAAGATAGTGTATATTTTTCTCCTTCTTTTAGAGCAATATTATTCTGACAAATTCCCGGACCAGTAGCAGAATCTCCCCCAACCTTAGCTTGAATTTTAATGGACACATCCGCATTGAAAGGATTGTCCCTGTCAATTGACACTTCATCAAAATCACCGACAAATTCCCAGTTTCGAGGTGGATTTATCGTGTTTGTTGCGACAGAGCCTCTTCTACCTCGCCCACCTCTTCTATTTCCGGCTGGTGAAACTTCAAGTGTTCCGTTTAAAATCTGGTCACCCCATAGGCCGCCGTGAACTGAATTGAAGATATGTTCGAGGAATTGGCCGTAGATACCATCGCTTATAGTACCCGTAGTCTGGTCGGTATGAACGGTAAGTGATAATTGGGCTTCGACTGGAGAGATTATTATAAATCCAGTAATGATAAGGATTAACGCTTTAGATACTTTCATTTCAGGCATGCCTCCAAAAAGTTTTTACTTTTCTCATTATTTAAAAATGCTCATTATTTCGCAATTTACTTTACAGAAAATACGCATCTCTCGCAAGATTTATTCAATATTATGTGTCAAAGAAACTGCCCTAATTGAAAAATAATTGTTGAAATAGATAAAATTAACGTTAGAATCTTATCTATACGTATTGAAATCGAATTTAGATTTAGAGGGCTTTTTGTTTCATTTTCAATGAAGGCATCCAGCGTTATTGATTGAGGAGATTGAAACATGCCAAATAAGCTGATAATAATTATGTTATTTGCTTTAACTTCAGGAGGATTTTGTTTCGCACAGGCGAATCAAGCGGACACATTCTCTATTGAAAATGATGGGCTATGGGAAAAAACCAGCTTTGTTCATCGTCTGTCTCAATTCCCCAAGGCTCATAAAGACGGCAGATTCTGGTTCCAGTTCAATGCGCCATCTACCGCTAAATCAGTAAAGCTTGAAATAGGCGGCCAAAGCTATGATATGCAAAAAGACGCTCAAGGTATCTATAACGTAGTAATCCAGCATCCGGCTCCAGGGTTCAAGATTTACAGTTTCAATGTTGATGGAACAAATTTCATTGATCCAGGCGCAACTCCGTTTTATTCGAATGGAATTGTAAGCATGCTTGAAGTTCCATTTGCTGATAATGATTTTTACCAGATGAAAGATGTGCCGCATGGTGACGTTCGCGAACACTGGTTTTATTCTAAGGTGGAAGGAAAATATCGCCGATGTTTCGTTTATACTCCTGCTGAGTATGAGAAAAACCCGACTAAACGCTATCCTGTACTATATTTACAGCACGGCGCAGGTGAAGACGAATCAGAATGGACACATTCGGGACATATGAATAATATCCTCGATAATCTTATCGCAGAAGACAAAGTGACACCTATGATTGTTGTTATGAACAACGATTTTGTATATAAACCGGGTGACGTACCGGGCCGGATGGCACTTGCTCCGGATTGGGCAAATAATTTCGGCCAAATGCTTATCAATGAATCGATACCTGATATTGATAAATACTATCGAACAATTCCTGACAGAGAGCATCGTGCATTAGCAGGTCTTTCATTGGGCGGAATGATAACCAACCAGGTAGGTATGAAAAATATTGACTTATTCTCATATTACGGCCTATTCAGCGGCGGAACAGTTGCTCCGGCAAGTATTAATGACAAAGAAAAGGTCAAACTTGTATTTATGAGTTATGGAAGTCGTGAAAGAGCCGCAGAAAGTACAAAAACCGCGGCCGATGCACTTAATGCGGCAGGTGTTAAATCCGTATCATATATTTCACCTGATACGGCTCACGATTGGATAACATGGCGGCGAAGTTTCTATCAATTCGCACCGCTTATTTTTCAGGATTAAATTTATAATAAGAATAAATCTGAGTCAATGTGACAATCAGATATAGTAAAAAAACCGAAAATAATTAAGGAGGTTTCAAATTGAAAAAACTATTATTAACCATTTTAGCTATTATGTTAGCTTGTGGAGTATGTACAGCCCAAACAAAGGATGCTAAACCAGCAGGTAAGTCTGTTTATTATGCTTCTCACAGTCTTATGTGGGATATGCCACCCGTATTGACAGAGGTAACCAAATTATATGGTATCGAAGGCCACAACGTGGTAAATATTGATATGATTGGCGTATCTTTCACCCGTCAGTTCTGGGATCGTCAAGGTCCGGATGAGCAAAATCCAGCCAAAAAGGTTTTAATTGATGGTAAATTGGATGCATTCGTAATGTCTCCTATCGGAATGCCGGACGAAGCTATCGAAAAATTCGTCAAGCTGGGTCTCGAACACAATCCTAACGTGAAATTCTATGTACAGATTTCATGGCCGGGAATGGGTTTGAAAGATAACAATGACATGGCAAGTGGCGGCATGATGGGCGGAGGTCGTAGAGGCCCGGGAGCTTCAGGTACAACTCCAAGTGGCGCAACAGTTACCCAGACAGCAGCAGCTCCAGGTGCTCCAGCAGCTGGCGGTCGCGGCGGACGTGGTACACGAGGTGGAGCTGGTGGCGGCATGATGGGCGGCGGTTTTGGCGGCGGTTTTGGCGGCGGTATGATGGGCGGCGGCCAGGATTACAACATCACACCTGAAGAAATTGACCAAATCAACGTCAAAAACAACAAATCAGCCGAAGAACAGGCAAAGAAGATAAACGAAGAAGCTGGCAAAACAGTTATTTATCTCGTTCCTTCTGCACAGGCACACAATGCATTAAGAAAAATGATTTACAACAAAGAAATGCCCGGCATGACTGATCAGGGTGAAGTATTCAGAGATTTCATCGGACATCCAACTGATCCGGTTATTGCACTTAACGCTTATCTGCACTTTGCAGTTATGTATGGTGTCAGCCCCGTTGGCTTGCCGATTCCAAGTATACTTAAAAACTCAAGCAAGCCTGAATACAAAACAGAAGAGTTCAATCTTGCTCTGCAGAATCTGGCATGGAAAACTGTTACAGAATACGCACCAACTTTCGTAAAAGCTCCGGAAAAAGATTAATTTAATTGATAAAATCTGGGTCGTAGTGACAAACAGATATAAACAAATTCATTTAGGAGAATACAAAATGAAAAAAAGTTTAATTGTCTTATTGGCGGTTATTTTAGCAGGAGGAATCTGCTTTGCCGCACAGACAGAAATCAAGGACGACTGGAAGCCATCGAGCAAAAACCAGGATTTCGCTGAGTATCCACAGGTTAACTCTCAGGGTTATGCAAGATTCCGCATACGTTTACCCGAAGCTTCAAGCGTTGTTGTAAGTCTGGGTCTTGGTGGATCCGGTGGTACAACTCTCACAAAAGGCGAGGATGGTTACTGGACTGGTACTACAACCGGACCGTTGGATGAAGGTTTCCATTACTATCATCTTACCATCGATGGTGGTGAATACATAAACGATCCAGGTACAATGACTTACTACGGTTCTCAGCGATGGGAAAGTGGTATTGAAATTCCTGCACATGATCAGGATTTCTATGCACTCAAAAATGTACCACACGGTAAAGTATCACAGATTCTTTTCAACTCACCGAGTACTGAAAGTATAAAAAGAGCATTTGTTTATACACCTCCGGATTATGATAAAGATCAGAGTGTACGTTACCCGGTTCTTTACTTACAGCACGGCTGGGGTGAAAATGAATACGCATGGATGAATCAGGGCCATGCAAATCTGATTATGGACAACATGCTTGCAGAAAAGAAATGCAAACCATTCATTATCGTTTGTACATACGGCATGACTAATTCAGCCGGTATGATGGGTGGCGGTATGCGTCGTGGAGGCGGCACACGCGGTGGAAACCGTGGTGGCGGAATGATGGGTGGTGGAATGATGGGCGGCGGCCGTGGTGGTCGCGGCGCTGCAGCTCCAGCAGCCCCAGGCGTTCCAGGTGCTGCTATGGCTCCTGCTGGTGACACACCTGCTGGTGGTCGCGGTATGATGGGCGGCGGCATGGGCGGCATGATGGGTGGCCGCGGTGGCGCAGGTGCAGGTGCTGCCGGTGGCGCAAGACGCGGCGGCGGCATGATGGGTGGAATGATGGGCGGCATGGGAGGCGGCTTCGAGACAGTTCTGCTTGAAGAACTTATCCCATATGTCGATGCCAACTTCCGCACTATTGCAAACGCTGCAAATCGCGGTATGGCCGGTCTTTCAATGGGTGGAATGGAAACAAGTCAAATTGCTCCTCCACACCCGGAAGTATTCTCTCATATCGGTCTGCTTAGTGGTGGTACTATTAGTCCTTCACAGCTTCCAGATCCATCTAAAGTCAAATTCGTATTCATGAGCTACGGCAGCAAAGAAGGCGGCGGAAGTGGTGTACAAGCAGCAGCTGATGCACTTAAAGAAGCTGGCGTAGAAGCCATGGGTTATGTATCTCCAGATACAGCTCATGAATTCCAGACATGGCGTCGCAGTCTTCTTCAAATGGCACCGCATATGTTCCAGGATTAAGCTATTAGATAATTAAAAATCTCGAAAATATTCCTTTTCGAGTAGCAAAACGACGAAGCAATCTTCATGAAGCTTAGGCCCTGGGGATTGCTTCGTTTTGTTATTATTGACTTATATTTTCATATCGCTTAAACTACGTATCGCTCAAACGATAAGTTAATTTTAACAAAACAGTTTTAGGAGGTTATTGAATGAGAAAAAAACTACTATTCCTTGTATTAACTACCCTATTATTTAGCGGAATCTGCTTAGCCGCGACACAGACAGAAATTAAGGAAGATTTCAAACCATCTACCCTGAACCAGCCTTACGAAGAATATCCACAGGTTAATTCTCAGGGCTATGCAAGATTTCGTATCCATGCGCCACAGGCACAAAATGTTAGCGTAAGTCTTGGTCTTGGCGGACGCGGCGGTACAGTTCTTACTAAAGGTGACGATGGTTACTGGACCGGAACAACAGCAGGACCATTGGACGAAGGTTTTCATTATTACCATCTTACAGTTGACGGCGGAACATTTAACGACCCTGGTACATTGAACTTCTACGGTTCTATCCGGTGGGAAAGCGGTATTGAAATTCCGGCACATGACCAGGATTTCTACGAACTGAAAAACGTCCCTCACGGAAAAGTACAACAGATTCTGTTCCCATCGAAAAGTAACAACACATCGATGAGAGCATTTGTTTACACTCCTCCGGGATACGACAAGGACCAGAGCAAACGCTATCCGGTTCTTTATCTACAACACGGCTGGGGTGAAGATGAAACTGCATGGACCAACCAGGGACATGCCAACCTGATTATGGACAACCTTTTAGCCGAAAATAAATGCAAACCGTTCATTATCGTAAACGCTTACGGCATGACAAACGATGTAAAAATGGGCCAGATGGCACTATTCAAAATCGAACCTTTCCAGACTGTTCTTATTGACGAATTGATTCCTTACATTGACACAAATTTCAGAACAATCGCCGATAGAGAACATCGCGGAATGACAGGTCTTTCAATGGGCGGCATGGAAACTCAAACAATCACACTGGCAAACCTTGATGTATTCTCACACATAGGTCTGTTCAGCGGCGGTTCCATCACAATGAATGACGTAAATAACAATCCGGATTTCAAAGATAAAGTCAAACTCTTATTCATCAGTTCCGGCAGCCGTGAATTGGGTGGTGGTCGTGGTGGAAGAGGCGGTCGAGGTGGAGGCGCCGGACCACAAGCTAATGTCGATGCAATGAAACAAGCCGGTATCAATGCAGTATTCTATGTCTCTCCAGATACCGCTCACGAATTCCAGTCATGGAGAAGAAGCCTGTGTCAAATGGCTCCACTTATGTTTAAGGACTAAATAATTCGATGCGTAAAATCGATGAAGTATTATAAAATATTTTATTAAACTGATTAAGGAGAAAAGTTATGAAACGAGTACTATTATTCACTGTATTAATGGTAATGTTAGTTAATGTAACATGCTGGGCGCAGATGGGTAACACCGCGGCGCTATCACCATCAGTAGCCGGTACTGTACATCCTAATCCTTACAATTTCCCGGGCAGACAGTTCCCAAGGATTGAAGCTGATAATAAAGTCACCTTCCAGTTCTCTGCCCCAGACGCAGAAAAGGTACAGGTTGCTATCGCCGGTACCGGACAAGACATGACTAAAGGTGAAAATGGCGTATGGACATATACTACACCGCAAGCACAGGACCTTGGATATCACAACTACTGGATGGTAGTCGATGGTGCTGTTGTAGTTGATCCTTATGTCGAAACATTCATCGGCTATAGCCATATGTGCAATGGTTTTGAAGTTGCCGACCCTGATGGCGGATTCTATGAAATGAAACAGGATGTCCCGCACGGTAACGTACTTATTAAAAATTACTATGCAAAGAGCATCAGTCAATGGAGACAGATTTACGTTTACACTCCTCCTCAATACGACAAAGATACAACAACAAGATATCCTGTTCTTTATCTGCAGCATGGCGGCGGCGAAGACCAGAGAGTATGGATCGAAATGGGTAGAACAAACCTGATTCTCGATAACCTTCTTGCCGAAAACAAATGCAAACCATTTATCGTTGTCATGGAAACAAGTGCCGTTGGCGGCGCTGGCGGAATGCGTCGTGGCGGTGCCGGAATGATGGGCGGCGGTCGAGGTGGTCGTGGCGCAGCGGCTCCAGCTGCTCCAGGCGTTCCAGGTGCAGCGATGGCTCCTGCCGGTGGTGCTGGACGCGGTGCTGGTGCTGGACGCGGTGCTGGTGCTGGTCGCGGAATGGGCGGCGGAATGATGGGCGGAATGTTCGGCGGTGGCGGCGAACCGGGTGGCGCCTACGGCCAGCTTATGGTCAATGACCTGATTCCATGGGTTGACGCTAACTTCCGTACACTCTCTGATCAGCCAAATCGCGCTATGGCAGGCCTTTCAATGGGCAGCATGCAGACCAGAACAGTAACACTGGCGTTCCCAGACAAGTTCGCATATATTGGACTCTTCAGCGGCAGCACAATATCAATGACTGATGTTGAAAATACAGAAGGATTCAAAGATAAGTTCAAATTAGTATTCATGAGTTTTGGCAGCAGAGAAGGTGGTGCTTCTCGTATTAAACCTGCGGCAGATGCACTTAATGAGGCTGGCATTAAAGCTGTCTCTTACGTCTCTCCTCTGACCGCTCATGAGTTCCAGACTTGGCGTCGCAGTTTGCGTGAGTACTCAATGCTTTTGTTTAAGGATTAATATTTAGTTGATTTTTTATGGAGTTCATTAAATGATAAAAAATATATTGTTTATATTATTAACAGGTTTGCTAATTAGCACGACCTGTTTTGCACAACGAATTGAGATGCCTTTAGCCCCGGTTTCTCCGGATAATGCGCCGGCATTCGAGGCTCATCCTAATCCGTTGAATTTACCCGGAAATCAGTATCCATATATCGAAGCTGATTCTCGAGTGACATTCCAGTTCAGGGCTCCCGATGCCAAGAAAGTGCAGCTTGCTCTTGTCACTTCAGGCTCGAATTCTCTCGATCCGCTTCCATATGATATGGAAAAAGGTGAAAACGGTGTATGGACCTATACGACTCCAAAACCGGAAGCACCGGGATACCATAACTACTGGATGATAGTAGATGGCGCAACTGTACTTGATCCTGCGACCAACTTATATGTTGGTTACAGTCATATGTGCAATGGTTACGAAGTTCCGGAACCGGGCGTGACTTTTTATGACTTAAAAGATGTCCCGCACGGCGATGTAATGAAGAAAAATTACTATGCAAAGTCAATCAATGCATGGCGAAGCATCTTCGTTTACACACCTCCGGGATATGACAAGGACCATACAAAACGCTATCCAGTGCTTTATTTACAGCATGGCGGCGGCGAGGACCAAAGAGTCTGGACAGAAATGGGAAAAGTTCATTTGATTCTCGATAACCTTCTGGCAGAAAACAAAATCAATCCGTTCATCGTCGTTATGGAAACCAGCTATATGCCCAGAACAGGCGGAGCAGGTGGAATGCGTCGCGGCGGCGGAATGCCAATGGGCGGCCGAAGAGGTGCACCAGCTGCTTTTGACCAATTATCACAAGAAGCCACATTCTCACTTGCCGGTTTTGGCGGTGGCGCCGGAGCTGGATTCGGTGGACCTGGTGCCGCTGGCGGAGGTCGCGGTGGTGCAGGTGGTCGCGGCATGGGCGGCGGCGGTTTTGGCGGCGGAATCGGCGGATCATACGGCCAACTCATGATTAATGATTTGATTCCGTATATCGATTCTAATTTCCGTACATTAACTGACCAGCCTAACAGAGCAATGGCCGGTCTTTCGATGGGTGGAATGACAACCGCTTCTGTCACTATGCCAAATCTCGATAAGTTTTCTCATATCGGTTTGTTCAGCGGTGGAGCTGAAGGTGGCGGCGGTTTTCTCATGGGTGCTTTTGGTACTGGCCGCGGCGGTGGAGCAGGAGGATTGAACCTGCAAAGCATATATAGCGGCGCAATGGCAAATCCGGAAGAATTCAATAAGAAAGTCAAAGTACTTTTCATGACTTTCGGAACTGAACCTCCTCTGGAAAATCCTGAAGGCTTGAAAGAACACCAGAAACAACTCCAGGAAGCTGGAATTAAAAACAGCTATGTATATATTTCGCCAGGTACGTCACACGAGTGGCAAACATGGAGAAGAAGTATATACATTTTCTCTCAAATGATTTTCAAATAATCGATACTAAAAGAAAATCGTACACGGTGCGAATAGTTATCTGAACACAATCATGTTCGGCTAACATTCGCACCGTTTTTTTTCTCCACAAACAAGATGGTTTAGGAAGTATAGGCAATATAGTAATAAATTATTGTTTTTCTTGTTTTCAATAGCAACCTGTTTTTTGTATAATGGTTCGTATTGTAACGTAGATTTAAGTCTATGTAGGTTATTGTATTATAATTTAATTTGGAGGTTTGACTATGTTTAAGGCAAGAAGGATATTATCACTTTGTGTCATTATATCACTCTGTCTGTCTATTGCAGCTATAGCGCAGGATGCACCCGCAGCCGGTGGTAGAGGCGGAGCAGGTGGAAGAGGCATGGGTGGCGGTGGTCGCGGTATGGGCGGCGGATTTGGAGGAATGATGGGCGGCGGTAGTTCTACACCTGAAGATTATGCCGAAGGTGCCAATCTTGACGTTGCTCCTGATGGCTTCGATAAGGTTCGCGAAGATATCGCAAAAGGTAAACTCGAAAGAGTTGATTATGATGCCCCGGCAGTAGCTGAAGGTTTGAAACGCTGGATGGAAGTTTATACTCCAGCCGGTTATTCAACTGACCAGAAATATCCGGTACTCTATGTTCTTCATGGTATCGGTGGAAATGAGAATCATGAGTGGACCGGTCTTGGTGGCAATCAGGGTGGAGCCGCTATAATTCTCGATAACCTTATCGCAGATAAAAAAATCGTACCAATGGTAGTTGTTTTCCCGAACGGTGACGCATCAGCTAATACTGGTGGCGGTCGCGGCATGGGCGGCGGAATGATGGGCGGCGGCCGTGGTGGACGCGGTGCTGCAGTTCCTGCCGCTCCAGGCATTCCAGGAGCAGCAATGGCTCCTGCTGGTGACGCACCTGCCGGTCGTGGCATGGGCGGAATGATGGGCGATGCCCGTGGTGGCGCTCGTGCTGGCGGACGTGGCGGTCGCGGCGGTCGCGGTATGGGCGGCGGCGGAATGATGGGCGGCGGTTGGGGCCAAGGCTTCACCGACGATTTGCTTAAGGACATCATTCCTTTCATCGAAGCAAATTATTCAGTTTATACAGACCGTAAACATAGAGGACTTTGCGGTTTGTCAATGGGTGGCGGCCAGACATTGAATATTGCTCTGCCTAATCTCGATACATTTGCATGGGTTGGCGCTTTCTCGCATGCTCCAAATGTTGGCTCAGTTGACCAACTGGTTCCGGATCCGGAAGCTGTAAATAAACAATTAAAGCTTTTATGGATCGGATGCGGTGACAATGACGGTACAGTAAGGCAAGGACCTTATACCTTCCATAAAGGTTTGGAAGAAAAGAAAGTAAATCACATTTGGCACGTAGATAAAGGCGGCGGACATGATTTCAAAGTCTGGAAGACAAACCTTTATCTTTTCACTCAACGAATTTTCAAGTAGTTGTGAATTGATTGATATTTTCGTGCACGGTGCGAAATGTTATTTGAACAAAGCTATGTTCAGGTAATATTCGTGCCGTGCTTTTTTTATGCTTTATTTCTAACGTATGTTATTTATGAATTGATTAATTTTCTACCCGCAAACTTGCTGGGAAATGTATGAGGCACCTCTGCGAATCGATTCGCTGTTAAGCGGCAATGTTTTATGGTATCTTTGTGCAAGAATTTCAGGAAGAGCCTGTATTGCTGATTCAATATCGAAGAAACCTTTTGCCTGCAAATAAGCTCCCAACGCGACCATATTTGCTGCTTTAATACTGCCCAACTCAACCGCCAATTCATCAGCCGGAAGGCGTATCACTTCGATTGAATTATCCACTTCCGGTTCAATATCTATCAGCGAGCTGTTTAATATCAGCAATCCATTTTTTTTAAGACGAGGCGTGAACTTTGTTAAAGAAGCTTTGTTCATAATGACAAGCGAATTAGGTTGGCCGACAACGGGACATGCTATTTCGCTATCAGCTATAACCAGCATACAGTTTGCTGTTCCGCCGCGTACTTCTGCGCCGTAAGAAGGCATGTATGTCACTTCTTTGCCGCATCTCATCGCTGTTTGAGCAAGCAATTTGCCTATCAGCATGATTCCCTGCCCGCCGAATCCTGCGATTATTAGTTCTTCATAAAGTTCTTTTTTTGTATCTTCCATATTAAAGCTTAAATAGGAGCATTATTTTATTTTGCCAAGCGGAAACGCTTTTACCATTTCCTTATCTATCCATTCCATCGCGTCAGAGGGGGTCATTCTCCAGTAAGTCGGACATGGTGACAGAATCTCAACAAGTGACATTCCATGTGCCCCATCGACTTGAAGCTCGAATGCGTGCTTGAGAGCTTTTTTTGCATTTCTTATTGTAGCCGGGTTGCTCATAGCACAACGCTCGATATAAATAGTCCCGGGCAATGTAGCAAGAAGCTCACAAACCTGCATGGGATATCCCTGTCCCATTGCACTTCGTCCCTGCGGCGTTGTTGTTGTCACCTGGTTGAGCATTGTCGTAGGCGCCATCTGGCCGCCGGTCATTCCATAGATTGCATTGTTTATAAAAATGACTGTTATATTCTCTCCACGATGACCTGCATGAAGAATTTCACCTGCTCCTATACTTGCAAGGTCACCGTCACCCTGGTATGAGAAAATAATCTTATCAGGATTGGTTCTTTTCATCCCAGTCGCAACCGCAGGTGCCCTGCCATGCGCGACTTCAATCATATCGACATCGATATAATCATATTCAAGTACGGCACAACCGACCGGAGCGATTCCTATAGTTCGCTCGCGAATTTCAAGCTCGTCGATTACTTCCGCTACGAGCCGGTGCGCGATACCATGGCCGCAGCCCGGACAATAGTGTGTCGGAACATCTTTATAAGTCGATGTACGTTTAAATACAGTTTCCATAGATTCAACTTTTATGTTTTATAGTTAATTGTCTTATCTTATCCAGAACGTCATCAACAGTTGGCACTCCGCCGCCTGTTCTTCCGAAGAACACAACAGGTGCCTTTCCGGCAACGGCGAGTTTTACATCTTCAACCATTTGGCCGCAGCTTAACTCGACCGTTAAGAAAATCTTAAACTCATCAGCGGCTTGACTAATTTGTTCATACGGGAAAGGCCAAAGTGTAATCGGTCTTATCCAACCAACTTTGATTCCTTCTTTTCTTGCTTTTGTCACGGCACCGCGAACAATTCTCGCGGTAATGCCATATGCGACTACGACAATATCAGCGTCATCAACTTTATATTGTTCGCATCGTGTTTCATTTTTTATAATCTGAGCATATCGTGCCTGAATTCTCTCGTTTACTTCTTCAAGCTTGCCTTCCTTGAGCCATAATGAGCGCACAATATTCTGTGGCCTGTTTTTAGCTCCGGTTAAAGCCCAGTCTTTCGGAGGTAATTTCCTGCGTTCTTTTTCTTCAAGCAGTACAGGTTCCATCATCTGGCCGAGCAAACCATCCGCAAGTATCATTACAGGAGTTCGATACTGGTCGGCCAAATCGAATGCAAGCGGCATACAATCCCCCATTTCCTGAACACTTCCCGGAGCAAGAACTATAAGATGATAGTCACCATGACCACCGCCTTTGGTTGACTGGAAATAATCACTTTGCGAAGGAGCAATATTTCCCAGACCAGGTCCGCCTCGCATAACATTTACTATAACTGCAGGCAATTCTGCCCCGGCTAAATAGCTTATACCTTCCTGCATTAAGCTGATACCCGGGCTGGAAGATGTTGTCATGGCTCGTTTTCCAGTTGCGGCCGCTCCGAAAACCATATTTATCGCAGCTAATTCGCTTTCGCTCTGAACGAAAACTCTGCCTTCTTCAGGCATTCTCTTGGCCATATAAGCGGGAATTTCATTCTGCGGCGTAATCGGGTATCCAAAATACGCATCGACTCCGGCGATAATAGCGGCTTCAGCGAGAGCTTCATTGCCGCACATTAAAATTCGCTTACCAGTTAGACCGGGAGTATGCTTTACAGTTGTTTTCATTGTGTTCGTAGAATTTGCAGCAGAACTCACTTCTTTTCCTCAATCATTTCAGATCGGCTCTTTTTTTTTGAGTCAACGATTTCACTGATTTTAACGGATTTATCCCGAAGTACCTCAATTACCGCATCCGGGCAAACAAGCGCACATATGCAGCATCCTGTGCAGTCAGTATTAGCTGCCTGAGCAGGAAAAAAACCTGCTTTGTTGGATTCTTTGGAGATGACGATGTTGCCTTTCGGGCATACATTCACACATAAGCCGCAGCCTTTACATCGTTCGGCATTTATAATAATTTTGCCAGCCATTTCTTCCTATATCTTATATAAAACCCGCAATTCGGGTAATTCCTTCAAAAGCCAAATTTTAACAGACCTATACAGCTATGTAAAGTTAAAATATCCATTCGTCAAAATTGCTACATTTTTGTCTCATGAATCTTCAGACTCAGTTCCTAAAAAATTCAAGAACTGATAATATCGTATTTTCCTTCTTATACGAACATATAGATTGAATTGTCAAAAAAATCTATAAAATATTGAATATTTTATTAACTCCGGAAATTTCGCACAAAATAAGGTTTATTTGGGAACAACTTAAATTGTTTGCAATAATGATAAGAAAAATGCATTTATTTATGTAAAAAAGGTGTATGTGAAAATAAATTTGCATATTAACGTAAAATTATTATAATAATCAGTTTGTTTGATTTTTAAACCAATACTCATTTTAAGTTATGTCATAGAATGTTTGTAATATGATAATGGGAGAAACCCAATGGAACAACTTGTAGAACCAGAAGTAAACTTATTTAGTGATACATTACCCTCGTTAGAGGATATAAAAACTCTGTCCGATTACATACATTCAGGCGAAAAGAATATGCTTGATTTCGCTCAGAAGGTCGAAGAAAACATGAGCAATACTTCAAATCAGTCATCCGGCTCACTTGGAATCGGATTATATATCCTTGGTCGAAATGAAGAAGCAGTAGAAAAACTTCAAAAAGCCAAAGACAGTGTACAGAAATATATATACATGGCCTATGCACAAAGAAAACTTCTCAAATTTAACGAAGCTGTTGAAAGTCTGCTGAAAAGCCTGAATTTCGGTGCTGATTCTTTATTTGTAAGCCTCGAAAAGGCAGAGACTTATCGTCGTGCTAAAAATTACGAAGCCGCCGCCGAACAACTTAAATCATGTGTGAACTTCGAGAATGTAAGCGCAGAATACCATTATCAGCTCGGCCGTCTTGATGAGGCGCAGGGTCTTTACCAACAAGCAATAGAAAACTATGAAAAAGCTACAGAATTGTCGCCAAATTTCCAAGAAGCACTTTTCTATCTTGCTTTCAGATATGACTTGTCAGGCAATGAAGATGCAGCAATAAGTTGCTACAAGCAAATTGCATCACATTCACCGACTTATGTGAGCGCACTGCTGAATCTTGCGGTTCTTTATGAGGATAGAGAACAGTTCGAGAAAGCTGCTAAATGTATCTACACAGTGCTTGAGACACATCCGAATCATCAAAGAGCAATCCTTTTCAGAAAGGATATTGAAAGTTCTAAGACGATGTTCTACGATGAAGAAAAGGAAATGAAGAAGACTCGCAAGAACCAGATTCTTGAGACACCTATTTCTGATTTTGAGTTGTCGGTTCGTAGCAGGAACTGTCTCAAGAAAATGAAAATACGTACCCTCGGAGACCTTCTGAATATCAGCGAAGCAGAGCTGCTTTCTTATAAAAACTTCGGCGAAACATCACTTAAGGAAGTGAGAGCTATTCTGGAATCGAAGAATCTGCATCTCGGTATGACTCTTGATGATAAACCTTTTATGCAGCAGGAAACTGAAGATTTAATGCATCTTAGCGAGCAGGATCAGGGACTTTTGAATAAGCCTATCGATGATTTGCAATTGTCGGTTCGTGCACGTAAATGCCTGCAAAAACTTAACCTGAAATCTATCGGTGAACTGACCAGTAAAACGGAAGCGGAACTTCTTGGCTGTAAAAATTTCGGCGTTACAAGCCTTAATGAAATCAAGAAATCTCTTTCTGATATTGAACTGTCCTTGCGAAGCTTAGATTAATCTAATTTGATATTTGAGAAATTAGCGTTGTCAAATAATACAAGATTTATGACACATTCCAGTATAATTATCTCAAAGTCTGTATTCAGGAATTGTTTTTCACGGTTTTTCAAGTTTGCGATAATATTTATTATATTATTACTGGTTAATACAGGCTGCAATAAGCGTAAGCCTGAAACTCCAACACCGGATATTCAAATCAATGAACAATACTGGATAAGAGTTTTGCTTCTTAATAATATCCAGCAATGTTCAATTCAAATAGAATCGCATTTCAGCATCAAAGAAGAAAATAGAGTTCAAAATAGCAAATCGAAAAAAGATTATAAGCCTCTTAAAGAACCGGTTATTGTTCAGATTATTGACGGTCAAATTAATATTGCTAAACAAAATTATCCATCTAATCAAATAATTATTTCTCCAAAAGATCCATACATTTTTAGTTTGAATGGCAAATCTTATCGAGGTAAAGTCAGGCTGATTGCAAAGTCAGACGCAAATTCTTTCGATGTAATTAACCTCGTTCCTCTCGAATCGTATATCGCGGGCGTAGCCGGAGCGGAAATGCCGGATTACTGGGAACCTGAAGCGCTTAAATGTCAGGCCATCGCGGCGAGAACTTATTGCTTATTCATAAAAAAACGTTTCGGTGAAAATCGCACATGGGATTTAAATAAAACAGCGGCTCACCAGGTCTATCTTGGCATGGAAGCTGAATCTCCAGCAGTTTGGCAAGCGGTAAACGAAACGCATGGTATTGTATTAACATGCAGGCAACCTGATGGCACCGAAGATATTTTCCCGACTTATTACAGTTCAGCCTGCGGCGGTCATACCGAAGATAGCGAAAATGTATTCGGAGATTCTTATGAATCTTTAAAAGGTGTACCCTGCACATATTGTAAAGACGTAGCTAAGGAAGAAATCTTTTTCTGGCCTGATGTTCAGTTTGAAAAAGATGAAGTTTACTCCAGACTTATGAATAGATACCCAAACTTGAATCGGCTTGGAGAAGTTAAAGAAATTTCAGTTGATAAGCAGAGTGATTTCGGAGAATTCTCAAGAATCACAAGAGTAAAAATCTCAGGACCGAACAACATTAGCGAATTTCTAAGAGCAGAAGATTTTCGTCTTGTAATAGACCCAACCGGCAAAAAGATTAAAAGCGCAGTTTGCACACTTGAGGAATCAGAAACTGAATACATCTTTACTAACGGCAGAGGATGGGGACACGGCGTAGGAATTTGCCAATGCGGCGTTCAGGGTATGGCAAGACAAGGAAAAAGCACAGAAGAAATTCTTAGTCATTACTACCCTGATTCAAAATATTACGAGATTGATTACAATAAGTAATTTTCTTTCAACTAAGACTTAAAAATTCTCTACGATAGCGGCAGTGTGTATTGCAAGCAACATTAGGTAATCAAGATCGCTCAGGCCATAATGCTGTTCTTTAACTGAATTTGCCGCGTATATTACTCCGAAACAGCCGGAAGGGTCAATTATCGGCACTATCATTGCAGATTGTATCGTTTCATGTTCCTGATCAGAAGAAATTTTAGGTAAAAGAATAAATTCCTTTTTTCCAATTGCTTCAGTTACCTTCTGATTTATTGAAATTTCACCCAACATAAGCGAAGAGCCATTACGCTTTTTTCCTTCCTGATAAACCATTGGTCCTTCAGGCTGATCCCGCAAGGCACACCATGCCTGAGTCGCTTTCAATTGACCCAAAATTACATTTAATAAAGTTTTGAGTAGTTCTTCTATGCCGTCGGCTCTGCAAATCAGTTCAGTAGCCTGAATAAAATCTTTGATTCTTCCTGCCGGTAACCTGATATCAGGCGCATGTTCAAGTTCTGGCTTTCTAATAATAATATCACGCGGATATTCAGAACTTGCCCTTACTTCCCTTGATTCTGGTATAAGTGTGTCTTCCAGGTGTATAGGTTTTACCTCCGCAGAAGCGACTTCCAAATCAATCTCGATGGTAAAATCTGAAATGCGAAGAACATCGCCAGTGTTCAATTCAGCCTTTTGGATTTCTTCTCCGTTCAAAAATGTTCTGTTCGCGGAATCCATATCTTCTACAACCCATTTTCCATCCAGTGTTGTAAAAATAGCAGCATGCTGTCTCGATACGGACAAATCGGGCAAAAACACCTGGTTATATTTATATCGTCCGATATAAACTGGGCCGTTGTCAAAACTGAATTCGTTTACAATCCTTCCACTCTTTTTTACAACTAATCGCATCTGTTTTCCCATTTCTTATTTTAAACCCAATGATTTATATGGATTATCGCTAATATTTAGACATTTGTCAAATAATCACTGACATATCTTTTCTTGCAATGACAAGTCAAAAGTTACAATTTTTCCTTGAATTTTAACCTGAAATCAAGTATAATCACTTGTTCAAGGATGGCGATGAGAAGATATCTATCAATTCACTTCGGTATCAACTCTTTTAGGGATATGCTAATTTAAGCTATGTTGTTCATGCCTTAATGTTTTTTAAAATTTTGATATGAACGTCAGGAAACAGGATACAATTTAAAGAGGTTGAGGAAAAGAAATATGAGTAAAAGCATATGGTTAAGTATAATAGTATGTCTGATTCTAATATTAAACAGTTCCGCACAAATAATCACTCCTGAAGAATCCGATGTTGAAACATATACATTAAATCCTTTCTGTTCGTCCTGGCCAATATTTGATAATTATTCGGCAGATTTAATAAGCAGTACTCCAGAGCTTCAGGCACATATTGCTTTTGATTTGTCGAGCATACCCGATAATACAAAAATAGTTTCTGCTACTTTTTCAGCTTATTTTTATAACGATACCACAGAACCGAGCGATAGAAAATTATGGTACAATTCAGATGATAGTTGGATTGATTCGATTAACACAATTGACCCAGGAGATTCTGTTGCAGCCGATGAAATTGTTGGTAATCTTTGGCATGAAGAACAACCGGAACAAGGTTATGTCTGGAAGACAATTACAATCACATACGATGGATGGGCGAATGATATAGAAGATGGTTTTATTTCTTTCATGCTTACCAGCGGCCAATATGGAGCAATTGGCCTTTATACCGGCAATTCAATTGATAAAGAGCCGGAACTGGTTCTGGAAGCTATTTCAGAGCCTAATAAAGTTTATACGAACATTTTCAATCTCGGACCGGAAGAAATTGTTCAGGCTGATGGTTTGGATATCAATACTGGCGACTACTCAGTACCATGCACGGCAGACTGGAACAATGACGGCCTGATGGACTTAATTTTAGGCTCAAAATCAGGTAATATTAGAGTTTACCTTAATATTGGAACTGAAGCAGAGCCGCAATTTTCAGAATTGAACAATAATGCATTTAATGCAAAATCATACAACTCTGATATCTATTGCTCACCAAGCGGCTGCATGGGATGTTTCCCGAGAGTAGTTGACTGGGATTCTGATGGAATGAAAGATTTAATCGTAGGTCAGTCAGATGGCTCGATAAAATTTTTCCGCAATATCAATACTGATAATGAACCTGTATTTGATAATGGGGCATATCTTCAACATATTGACGGTGGTTCTTTAACGCATATTGATATAGGTTCAAGAGCTACACCGGATATTGTTGACTGGAATAATGATGGATTGAAAGATATTGTTTCAGGTTCTCTTGATGGATATATACATATTTTCATTAATGAAGGCACTGAAACTGAACCTGTTTTAGGCGAAGAAACGTTTGCTATCGAGGACGGGATTGTTTTATTTGTACCAAGTAAACGTTCAAGCCCGTTTATTCTTGATCTCGATTTCGATGGAAAGAAGGATATTCTTACTGGTGATACAAATGGCCAGTTACTGTTATACAAAAATATTGGCACAGATGAAGCACCGGAATTCTCAGGTTATGAACTTGTTGAATCCAATGGTACCGCAATCGACCTGACAGGAACGCCTCGCTCAAGACCATTTGTTTGCTATTGGGACGAAGATGGTTATCCTGACGTTTTGGTAGGAGCCTATGACGGCAAGATACATCTCTATCGATGCAAAACATTACAGGCAGATTTCGATAAAGATGGCGATATCGACTTCGCAGACTGGGCTTTGTTCACAAGTTATTGGGATATGCCCGAATACGAGGATAAAAAAGAAGCCGACCTGAATAACGACGGAAAAGTTGATATAGATGATGTTTCATGGATTCTCGCAAACTGGCTGCTCGATATTAAATAATACTCGAATTCGTTATTTCTGTACAAATGCGCAGTAATCCAGTTTTATGGATTGTTTATCGCCCTGCTCATTGACGGCTAACAATTCTATATTGCCATGTTGAAAACCAGATTCCATAGGTGAAAGAACGCAATCAATAACAATATTATTTGAATTTTGTTCAATGTCTCCAATTTCAAGCTCAATATCCGTTGGTACAGACACCTCTTTTATTGATACTTTATGATTGGAAGCACCTTGTAGCATAAATTTTCGTGTAATTTTTTTACCTTTTTGTACTGAGCCAAACCATATCACAGGTGAGACATACTTAGCAATACTCCTGCTGCTTATCTCATAGAGAATTGTTACAAGTTCCGATACCTGGGAATGTTCGGTTATTACGGCGATATTTCCTTTAAGCGTTTGGCCCCAATCAGGTGTATCAACTGATAAAAGAAGCTCTCCAACAGCCTGACCCATTGAGTTATGCTGAAGCCATTGGGATTCGATAGCTTCATCAGAATCGATATTTCGAAGTACAAGCTCAGGAGTATCTTCACGATAAATGAAGAACCTCCCTTTTACTTGCGAATTTGGTTCGAGATTTTCTACAATCAAACCATTAGGAATTGAATTCAATTTTCGAACAGGTTTTTGCTTTTTCTTTATTCTTGCTATTATGTCTTTATCTCCGGATAGAATCTTCTCAATATCTTCCTTTTTGATTGTGCGTTCATATGAGATTACATTTCCCTCTTGATCAATTATGACATAGTCAGGAATACCATCGATTCCATATTTATTGAATGTTGCACTACTCCAGCCAAAACTATTTGTACCTGGCTTATCGATTGCTACAGGATATTGAATTTTATTGATATCAATAAAATCTTCCGGATTCTCAGAAGGACTTTGAATAAAATCTATAATACTATCAGTATCTTTACGAGCCATGTGGATTGAAAAAAAGAGCACATCTTTTTCTTTAAACCATTCATAAAGCTCATTATTTTCAGGAATTTCGCGAGTACAAAAGCTACACCCAATATCCCAGAAGTTCATAATTGTAAGCTTACCCGGTGGCCATGTATTGAGATTAATAGGTTTGTTTAGCCATTGTTGTATATCTAATGACGGAGCTTTTTTACCTGTTCTGGAATCACGTAAAGAAAGGGAATCTCTTGAAGTATGTGTCTTATGTAATGAATTGATTAGACCTTCCGCTTCCTGCAAACCGGCCTGGACCATATCCGGATTGACAGCCGCATAGCAATATTCTCCATATCGCATCTGTTCCTCAGGATTAAAGCGATAATCAATTACCAATGTTTTATCAGGAATATCTACGACAGAGAAATCTTTATTAGAAAGAAATGGATTAAATTTTACATCCTCAATCAAATAAAGCCAAATATCGCATTCGTTATTTTTTTTATCAATATTAATATTAATTGTAATTCTCGGTACTGAATAACCTTCGATATTTTTATGCAGAAGATAGTGGTCTTCCACCTGGTAATCTTCATTAATTTTGGTTTGCGAATAAATAAAATCTAAATCACTATTATATGTCTGAGACATAGTGAGCAAAATATCTTCCATATGTGTGAATACAAATTTAATTGTCTCTCTACTTTGCTCGAATGAAACTATCTTATCCTTGTGCAGCAGAGCTTCGATATTGAATCCGAATCCTATATCAGAAAGATTTGCATGTTTAATATTAGCAACCTCGGTGTAAATATCAAATTGCTGATTTCTTTTAGAATACCTATAATTCAGCAGACCGTCATAATAGCGAATATTAGTTTCTTCACCATTTTGTGTCTGTGTTTCCTTGAAAAGATCACCTTTTTGGATTGTATGGCGACCAGACCAACGTTCAGGTTTTCCCCATTTTTCAACTAATTGCTCGGTTTACTCTGATACATTCAAATTAGCTTCTTTGTTCTGCTTAAGTTTATCAATATCCTCTTTGAACGCTTCATAGTCCTTAAGGTCAATATTAAAGTATGCCTGTTGGAGTTTAATCTCAAAACTCTTTATCGAATCATTCCTGGCTTCCAGAAAATTCAGGATTTCATCGGCGTTTTGAGCTGATAAACTCGTGGTCAAACTTAATAATATCAGGCTCGCTAACTTTATTTTCCCTAATATCGCCATGCTATTCTCCTCATTTTAACAAATTCCTCATATTTAGATTTTGCAGCTTCTCAAAGAGTCATCTAATTATATAGACGTTGAATACTCAAATCTATTACAAAATAAATCCAGATAAACATAAATATTTATCTAACTAATTTAATCTCAGGATATTCATATTGATAAAGAAGTATAAGCAATCGTGAATTTAATTAGAAGTACAGATGAATCGTTTATTCACGCGGAAAATGTCTGGTTATCAGGATTATGCTTCAGCAGTATAAAGTTTTTGCATAGAAACAGACATTTTTGGCTTTCTTCTTAAAAGCATAGTTGACACAAGCCAGTAATGCCACTAACATATTTGCCTATTATGGCAAAAAATAAAATAACAATAGTTGGAGCCGGCAACGTCGGCGCAACAACCGCGTTTATCGCCGCTACAAAGCAGCTTGGCGAAATAGTTCTCATTGATATAGTCGAAGGCCTTGCTGAAGGCAAAGCGCTTGATATTGCAGAAGCGGCTCCCGTCGAGCTTTATAATGCTCACATTACAGGAACTCGCGACTGGGAAAAGACAGCCAATAGCGATATTGTAATTATCACAAGCGGCCTTGCACGAAAACCCGGCATGAGCAGAGATGATCTTCTTGCAAAGAACGTCCAAATTGTTAAAAGCGTAAGTGAACAAGTCAAGAAATACTCCCCTGATAGTACTGTTATCGTGGTTTGCAATCCTCTTGATGCGATGGTATATACCGCGGCTAAAGTTACCGGTTTTGCCAAAAACAAAATCATGGGAATGGCCGGTGCTCTTGATTCAGCGAGATTTAATTACTTTCTTGCGAGTGAACTTAACGTCAGCGTGCAGGATATACAGGGAGTATTAATGGGAGGCCACGGCGATGATATGGTTCCCTTACCCAGATTCACAACTGTCAGCGGAATCCCAATAGGAGATTTACTTGAACAGGATAAAATAGATAAGTTGATTGATAGAGCACGCAATGGCGGCATTGAAATCGTGAATCTTATGGGAACAAGCGCTTTTTACGCCCCTGCTGCAGGAGCTGTTAAAATGGCACAAGCTATCATTCAGGACAAAAAAACCGTTCTGTCATGTTGTGCTTATTGCGATAGTGAATATAATGCAGGTGGTTATTTTGTTGGCGTACCGGCTATTCTCGGCGCTCACGGCATTGAAAAGATAATAGAACTCGACTTAAATAAAAATGAAACAACACAATTCGAAAAATCTCTCGGCCACGTTAAGGAACTTGCCTTAAAGGTTGATGGGCTTCTTTCGTGATGAGTATATCGTCGTGCGTCCCCAAGGGACTCAATACGCAATACGAATAGTAAAGGAAATTTGAATATGGCAACAAATTTAGAATCTTTCGTTAAAACGCTTGAATCAGAAGGTGTTGATGCCGGCCAAAAAGCCGCACAGAAAATTGAAGCTGAAGCTCGCAGGAAAGCTGAGCAAATAATTGCGGAAGGTAAAGTTCAGGCAGAACAGATTATTGAAAAAGCCAATTCCGAAGCTAAAACAATTAAATCCAGAATGGATTCCAGCCTGGAATTAGCAGCACGTGATGCCATTTTAATGCTCCGTGAAAAAATCAGTGAGCAGCTTAAAACTCTGCTGCAATTAAATATAGAAAAAGCTCTCAATAACGAGGAAACACTAATCAATATATTACGTCAGGTCATTCCTGCTTATGCCAAAGCCAGTGATGATAAACAAACCGCAGAGATTATTTTACCTGACAATTTACAAAGCAATCTTATTGAAAGTGTACTGCAGGAACTGAAAAATTCCCTCCAGGGGCAAAATGTCGAAGTTGACGTTAAACACAACCTGGCAAAAGCAGGATTTGAATTTAAAATAGAAGGATCCACTGTCGAGGTAAGCACAGAATCTGTAACTGAAATGTTAGTGGAAATGATAGATCCCGATCTTCAGAAATTTCTTGCCGGTGCATAAGAAAAAGGAAAGATAAAAGCTGCTTCCGGAAACATTCAAAAAAAATTAATATGACTACACTTAATCGATATGACTATATATTAAGCGCACTTCCGGCTCTCGAGCCTATAGGAAGTATTCCGCCTTTGAGTAAAATCGATTTTTTAAATATGATTGCTGGTTCTAAAGGACCTGTTCAAACAGTTGAGATTATTCTACTTAACGATGATTTAGCTCAATATGAAGCATTTCTTTCTAAAGAAATTGATAAGGACAAACTGGATTTGGCAGTTCTTAATCTTGAAAACACAGAAAACGAATCAGCTCTTCCAGCTTTTCTTGTTCCTGATGAAGAAAAGCATGATAAAGCAAACGACAGACTTGCTTCTGAAGGTATCTGGTCGAGATATTTTCATTATGCCGCTCGTATAGCCAAAAATAAACACAGCCAGTTTCTCAAAGCCTGGGTTGGTTTTGAAGTGGGTCTTCGTAATGCTCTTACTATAGCGCGTGCACAAGTACTTGAGTTGGATCCGGAAGCATATCTTGTTTGTCCGGAACTGGCAGATGATAAAATTGATTACAGTAATATAATTACTGCCTGGCATGCGGCTTCTAACCCCCTTGTCGCTCTGGAAACACTTGACAAGGCAAAGTGGGAATGGCTCGAAGAGCATGGAGCTCTTTACAGTTTCACTGCAAACGAAATAGAAGTTTATGCCGCCAAACTCATTCTTCTTCATCATTGGCGAAGAATTTTGTCCGGCAGTGAACAGAATAAAAAAACGGTTCATTAAAACCTGAAATAAAGTTAATATAGCATGAATGTGAGGTTGTACTGTGAAAGGACGAATTAAAGCCGTCTTTGGAAACATGGTTGTTGCCCAAACAAGCGACAATATTATTAAGAATGCTGTAGGCTATTGTGTAAGAAGCGATGGCGTAAAACTTTTATGTGAGATTATTCGCGTACGAGGCGATTCCGCTGACCTCCAGATATTCGAGGAAACAAGAGGATTGCGTGTCGGTGACGAAGTAATTTTCGAAGAAGAAATGCTTTCCGCTTCTCTGGGACCCGGCTTGTTGGGTCAGATTTATGATGGATTGCAGAATCCGCTTCCACAGCTTGCAGAAAAAGTTGGATTCTTTCTCGAACCGGGAAATTATATCCACGCACTCGATACCGAACGTACATGGGACTGGACTCCGAAAGCAAAAGCCGGCGATGTAGTTCAGGCCGCTGATACACTCGGAAGTGTTCCGGAAAGTATTTTCGAGCACAATATTATGGTTCCTTTTGGCTGGGATGGCCAGTTTACAGTGCAATACATCGCAGAACCTGGTTCATATCCGATACTTAAAGATATTGCGATATTAACTGATTCTTCCGGCAATGAACGCAAAGTAACTATGGAACAATCATGGCCGGTAAAACGTCCTCTATGTGTAACGAAAAGACGTTTGCTTCCGACAACACCTATGGTAACAAGCGTTCGTATTGTAGATACTATGTTCCCTATCGTTCAGGGAGGTACGTATTGCATTCCTGGACCATTCGGCGCCGGCAAAACTGTTTTGCAGCAAATCACATCTCGTCACGCTCATGTTGACATTGTAATAATTACCGCCTGCGGCGAACGCGCGGGCGAAGTTGTAGATACTATTCGCGAGTTTCCACAGTTACAGGACCCACGTACAGGCCGCAGTTTGATGGAACGAACAATTATCATTTGTAATACATCCGCTATGCCGGTTGCCGCTCGTGACGCATCTGTATATACGGGAATGACACTTGCGGAATATTACAGGCAAATCGGATTGAATGTTCTTCTACTGGCCGACTCAACAAGTAGATGGGCACAGGCTATGCGTGAAATTTCCGGTCGATTGGAAGAAATCCCCGGTGAAGAAGCGTTTCCCGCTTATCTCGAAAGTAGAATCGCGAGTTTCTACGAAAGGGCCGGGTCTATCGAACTTCGCGATAAACGTATTGCGTCAGTTACTATCGGCGGAACAGTAAGTCCCGCGGGTGGAAATTTCGACGAGCCGGTAACACAGGCAACTCTAAAAGTCGTTGGCGCATTCCATGGCTTAAGCCGTGCAAGAAGCGACGCGAGAAGGTACCCAGCTATCGACCCATTGGAGAGCTGGAGCAAATATAAAGGTATTATCGACTCGAAAAAAGTCGCGAGAATGAATAAAGTTTTGAAACGAGGCGATGAAATTCACCAGATGATGACGGTTGTCGGTGAAGAAGGCACTCCTATCGAAGATTTTACTACTATGCTTAAAGCCGAATTTTTCGATTCAGCATACTTGCAGCAAAATGCTTTCGACGATGTTGACGCGGCAACTTCTGTTGACCGCCAGAAATTTGTCTTCGATAAATTACTTGAAGTGATTGAGACGGACTTTGATTTTAAGAACAAAGACGAAGCACGTCACTGCATGAAAAAAATAAGCAGTTTGTTCATTAACTGGAACTATGCTCCATGGGATGAAAGTGTTATTCCTGAATCCGAAAGACAGGATGAGAAAATGAGCAAAACTGCTCATGAAGGAAAAGAAGAAACTGAACGAGGCAGCTTCACAGAAATACTAAAGCAAATTGATGAATACGTCCAGTCATTGCTTGATGGTTCAAAAAACCCGGAATCTGATGAAAAGCTTCAGGAGACTAATGCTTAATTCAGTTAATTTTAATATAATATCTTGCAAAAATTGAAAAGATATAAAGGCGATTAATAATGAGAACATATTTTGATGAGATTTCGAAAATTGCCGGTAACGTAGTAACCGTTAAAGCAGACGGCATTGGTTATGACGAACTGGCAGTGATAACATCAAGGCACGGCACTTCACTTGCACAAGTCATTCGTCTTGAAGATGACCAGGTAAGCCTCCAGATATTCGGTGGTACGGAAGGTGTTTCGACGGGAGATAAAATTCGCTTCCTCGGCCAATCTTTCAGGGTTCCTTTTACTGACGATTTGTTGGGAAGAGTTTTTGACGGCTCAGGACAACCAAGAGATGGAAGGCCGGAAGTAAAAGCAGAGACAGTTGAAATAGGTTCACCCGCGGTAAATCCGACCAAACGCAGGGTGCCGGATAAAATGATTCATACACGTATTCCGATGATTGATATTTTCAATACTCTCGTCGGTTCACAAAAACTCCCGATTTTCTCCTCAGCGGGAGAACCTTATAATGATTTATTAGCGCGAGTCGGAATGCAGGCTGACGCTGAAGTTATCATTCTTGGCGGCATGGGATTGCGCCACGATGATTATTTAACATTCCGTCATCGCTTCGATGAAGCAGGCGTTCTCGGAAGAACAATAATGTTTATTCATACCGCCGCTGACCCGGTTGTGGAATGCCTGTTGATTCCTGATTTGGCATTAGCGGTTGGCGAACAATATGCTTTGCAGGGTAAAAACGTACTTGTGCTTCTTTCTGATATGACCTCTTTTTCAGATGCTCTGAAAGAGATTGCGATTACAATGGAACAGGTACCATCGAACCGAGGTTATCCGGGTGACTTATATACCCAGTTAGCCAGACGTTACGAAAAGGCAGTTGATTTCGACGGTGCAGGCGCCATGACCGTTCTTGCATGTGTCACTATGCCGGGTGACGATGTTACACACCCTGTTCCTGACAATACCGGTTATATTACCGAAGGACAGCTTTACTTGAGACACGGACGTATTGAGCCGTTTGGTTCACTTTCTCGTCTTAAACAGTTAGTCAATGGTAAAACACGCGACGATCACAGGGACATTATGAATGCCTGCATTCAGCTTTACGCTCAATGTGATGAGAGTCGTGAAAAGAGAGAAATGGGTTTTGAATTATCAGATTGGGACGAAAGACTTATTCAATATGGTGACTTATTCGAAGCCAAGATTATGAACCTTAACCTCAATATTCAGCTTTTCGACGCTCTCGATGAGTGCTGGAAAATTCTCGCTGAATGTTTCAGACCGGAAGAGACCGGTATTCGTAATGCGATTATTCAAAAACACTGGCCTAAAAAAGTTTTGCAGGAAGAAACTACCGAAACATCAAAGGCATAATATAATTAATAATGACTATGGCAAAAAAGAAGATAAAATTTACTCGAACAGAATTAAAGCAGCAGCGTGATGCACTTGCTCGTTTCAAGCGTTATTTGCCAACGCTTAAACTTAAAGAACAGCAGGTACAAAGCTCTATCGTTCAGACTCGCCAGCTTTACAAGAAAGCACAGGACGAAGTCGATGCGACTGGACGCATTATCTCTGCATACGATGGTTTGTTTAATGATGTCGCGGGTACGAACTTCAAGAAGTTCGCGACACCAGAATCAGTGAGAACATCGAGATACAGCATCGCGGGTGTGCATGTCCCCAGACTCGAATCTATAGTATTTCCAAAAGCGGATTACAGTCTTTTCGCTACGGCACCATGGACAGACAAAGCTCTTGCTGATTTAAAAACACTGCACAAGCAGGAAACAGAACTTAAAATATTACAGGAATGCCTCGATTTACTTCTGGCAGAACTTAAAAAAGTTATGCAGAGAGTGAATCTTTTCGAGAAAGTTATGATTCCGAATACTCAGGATAATATAAGAAAGATTCGTATTGCTCTTGGTGACCAGATGACCGCTGGTGTAGCACGAGCGAAAATCGCAAAAGCAAAGCTGGAACAAAAAGCAATCCAGAATATGGAGGCCGATACAGAATGATTGTACCTATGTCAAAAGTTTTTATCGCGACACAGAGCCATAATCATGCAAAGCTTCTGGATATTCTTGCTAAGCTTGGTGTTGTACATATTGAACCTGTCGATCCAAATAAGGCCGTCGCTGAAGAAAAAATTCTCAATACATTATCAAAACTTGATCATGCTTTGCAGATTTTACAAAAAATTGAAACTGCAGGTGACACTCCTGATATATCACCCATGGAAGCCTGTGCTGAAGCAATAGAAATTAACAAAACTATTGTGGAACAAAAAGAAAGACTCAGCACACTTCATAGAACAGCAAGTCAGCTTACTATCTGGGGTAATGTTGAAGTTAAACGCTTAAAACATCTCAGTGCGATGGGTATTCAAATCAGATTTTTCTCTGTAGCCAAAAAAGATATGACCGGACTCAAAGCTGAATGCATCGAAGTTATATCAGAAATATCGGGCAAGGATGTAATGATTGCGGTTATAGACCGAATCGGAACATTTAAGATACCCGAAGGAGCTAAAGAAATTCAATGGCCATCTACTGACCTTCCAACACTTAAAAAAGAAGCGGCAGAACTCGATGCGTCACTTAAGAAACATGATAAAAGACTGGCTCAACTTGCCAATTTAATAAATAAAATCAAAAATGAGCAAAAGCAATATCAATCAAAAGCTGATTTTCGTATAGCTCAGAACAGCGGCCTAACAAGCAAAGCCTTATTTGCTATTCAGGGATGGGTCCCAACCGCAAAAGCGGAATCGCTTACGAAAGATTTAGAAAAACATCAAATCACCGCCGCGGTTGATATTAAGCTGCCCGAAGAAGATGAAAAACCTCCGACATTAATTGAATATCCTAAATGGGTCAAACCGATTAAAGCGCTGTTTGATATGCTTGGAACACTTCCCGGTTATAAGGAATATGATTTATCTCCGTTCTTCATGATCGCCCTGCCGTTGTTTGCGGCTATGCTTATCGGCGATGCAGGATATGGATTGATCTTTGCCGGAGCAGGAATAATTTTCTATAAAAAAATTGTAAAAGCAGCAAGCAAACCGGCCGCTGATTTACTTATTATATTTGGCGTAATTACACTTATTTGGGGAATTTTAACCGCTAACTATTTCGGTATAACGCCCCAATCTTTAATTGATACAGGACGGGATTCCGCGGCTAAGTTCATGATTTCTCTGGCTCCTCTATGGCGACAGGATGGAGTAGAATCACGAAATCTTATTATGCAGGTTTCGCTTATCATAGGCTGCCTGCACCTTGTTATTGCTCATTTATTCAAAGGTATCCAATTATTGCCGGACATAAGGGCTTATGCTGAATTTGCATGGTCGGTAATATTAATTGACATGCTTGTTTTGATATACTTCCTGATGTTCGTTGGTGCAGAAAAGATACCCGCGGTTATAGGTATTATATTGCTTTTTGCTTTTGCCGCAGTAAGCTGGTTTACTGCTCCGATGAAAAGTCCGGTTAAAAGAGTATTGATAGGTTTTGCATCGTCAATTCTTCCTCTGCTTAGTACATTCAGTGACATTATGAGTTATATCAGGCTTTTCGCGGTTGGACTTGCAAGTTATTATATCGCGGCCGCATTTAACGGTCTGGGTGCTGATGTCGCAAAATCCGCAACTTGGGTTGCCGGAGCACCTATAGTTATTTTTGGTCATGTCCTTAATATAGGTTTGGCCGCTATTGCAATTTTCGCACATGGTGTGCGTTTGAATATGTTGGAATTTTCCAATAACGTTGGAGTACAATGGGCTGGTTACGCATATCAGCCTTTTATTAAAGAAGAAAAAATTTCTATTGGAGACAATGAATTATGACAGGTTTGGAATTCGCAGGACAAATGTCTATGGGGCTTGTTTTAGGTGGCGCTGCGGTAGGCAGTTCGCTTGGAATTGCAGCCGCTGCTCAAGCTGCTGCCGGAGCATGGGCAAAGGAAGCAAAAGCCGGAAAACCCCTTAACTTTTCGTATATTATTCTGACTGGTATGCCCCTTTCGCAAACTATTTATGGATTTATTCTTATGCTGGTAGGTCTGTCACCTTTGATTACAGGTGAAGGCAGTACAGCAATCACGAATAACCCTGGCACTCTGCTGGGTATTGGAATCGCAGGCGGACTGGCTGAATTATTCAGTGCATGGATGCAGGGTATCATCGGTGCTGCGGGATGTAGATCAATTTCCGAAGGAGAGGGCAAAGGTTTAGTCTTTATCATTATTGCGATGGGTATTGTCGAGACCGTAGGTCTGTTCGGATTTATCTTCCTGCTGCTTGTTCTGCCTAAATAAGTTATTTATTGCTAAAGACTGAAATAGAATGTTTGATTATATAATATGTCTGCATTCTTAGAGTTTATTACGAATCCGGGTTTTGTACCCGGATTCTTTTTTTAAAATTAATAATACTTAAGCGCTACTTTTTAGTGCAAGTTTCTTTTTGAATAGCTTTGAATACGTCATTCATATCATCCATAAAAACAAAATAATCAGCAAGACCAGCAACTACAAAAATACACTTTGCTATAGTCTTGACATTATGGAAAATCAGCTTTCGCCCGTTATTTTCAAGAAATGAGCGTAATATTAATAGATTACTTATATTCGATGAATTGATAATTTCAACATACGAAAAATCCAATACTACATCGCAGTCGCTTTTTTGACTTAGAGTCTCATTCAATTCTTTAAGCTCTTCAGCTATCTTCGGATCGCACGAAGAAAGCTTTATTAATATTACATTTTCTGGCAAACGGTGGTTTTCCATTTGTTGACTCCTATTATTGGCCGAACAGATAAATCATTGTCGTTTCAATTGATTCTATCGGAATAAGAAAGGTCTTGATTAATCAAAAAGAAACGCAATATGTCTAATTTGAACAATCCTTTTATCTTTTCCTGTTTTTTAAATGAAAAAGACTTCTCCTTGATATATTATAGGTCCAATATTCTCAGTGAAATTTTAGGGAATTATAAAGAAAAGAGGAATATCCCGGTAACACTTACATAGTCCTGCGCACTATATAAGTAAAGATTCGATACAGGAGAATAATCAATAGTATGCAAATGCACTCAATTTTTATTGAAGAAATAGAGCGACTAAAGCGGCTGTTGATTGGTATGGGAATGAATCACGATGATGGAGAAGATATATTGCAGGATGTTTACCTGGAAGCCATGCAAAGGCCACCCAAATATGGCAATCCGGAAGAAAAGGCACGATGGCTTATGCGTGTAACAGTAAACAAGTGTACATTGCTATTCAGACAGAGAAGACTGAATACCAGAGTAGAAAAAGAATTTCTACAACAAAGCGCTGAATACGAAAAAATACAACTTTCGCCGGACTGTGATGTAATTACCAATGAAGAAACCCAGGCTATAAAAAATTGCTTAAACGGCATGGATGAATCTTTGAAAGTGCCTTTGGTTATGAAATATTTTTGCGGATTAAATGCAAGTCAAATCAGCGACACCCTAAAACTTAAAAGCGGCACAGTCCGCAAAAGACTTTTTCAGGGCAGAGTAATTTTAGCTGAAATGTTATCAAAGAAAGGAATTGAGCCGTAATGGAAAAGTGTCCTAAAATTCCGATTGAAAAGATAATTGAATATTGCGATGGTGAACTTTCTCAAAACGAAACTGAGCAGGTTGCACAACATATATCAGATTGTCAAATATGCAAAGCTAATGTACAGGTCTTACAAAACTCTCTCTCTCTTGCTCAGAATATCTGGGAAGGTGAAAAAGGAAAATGGGGAGATTTGCAATCGTTTAATAAACGTAAACTTTATAAATTCCCTATCAGAAAATTAATCTCTATCGCTGCAGGTATAGTTATAATATTTTCAGTAGCTCTGTTGTGGTTACATTCTAAATCAAACGAAACAACTAACCTTAAGATGCCTAAGCTTACAGCTACAGAGATTGAAATTCAGGCAGAACAGGTAGCATTTGCCGCCCAGTTACTCGCAGTTGGTGACATGTACGCCGCACAGCCCGGTGCTGAACAATACGCGGCTCAAAGATATAATGACATAATCGAATCTTTCCCATCGAGTCCACAATCTGAGCAGGCTAAATTGCACCTGCAAAATTTGTTAGAAAGGAAAATACAATAATGAATACACTAACTAAAAACATGGTATTGTTCGTATTAATTACATTGTCTTTCAGCCAGTTCATTTTTGCTGAACAAACAGAAGAACACAAGCGCACTATTAAATACCTAACATCTGAAGAACAGGAAATCTTGGCCCCGATTTTTTTACAATATATGGAAGAAGCAGTTCCAACGTACATTTCAAGCATAGAAATTCCAAGACAAATGAGATTCCCCAGAAATATGGAAAATAAACCATTAAGAAGTAAAAATGGACAAGTTAAAGATAGTCATGGTGCAATATTATGCTATGGTATTATAAATGACCGTAATATTAAACCGATGAAATTAATAAACTTTATGTTTCTGTATCATGATCCAAATCCAAATCAATCAAAAAAAATAAAGTTATCATTTTTTGCAAATAGTCAAGAACAGGCGAAAGAAATAGCGGAAACTTTTATAAGAAGTTTAGATAACGAAACGGATCATCGCTTAAATAATTTAAAACATGAATTGGAAACATACCAGAAGATAATAAGAGAAGGTGATACAGTAATTCCGAAAATGGAAGCTGAATATGAAGATTTAGACAAAAAGAAAAGTAGTTTATTTAAGGAGTATGCACAAGTTAATTATTTAAGTAATCAAAATATTCCTGGAACTGAGGAGATAATAAAGGTTAAAGATGAGCTCGCACGTTCCTTAAGAGAAGCTGATTTCGAACTCGTTGGTTTGGATGCTAAAATAGATTCCATTAATAAATATAAACTCAGTGGTACAATAATTGATAACGAAACTCTCATTAAGCTTAATCAGATATTAATTACAACAGATATTGAACGGGCAGGTATATTTGCACGAAAACAAGCTTTTGAAACTTCGCTCAAAAAGACAAATCAATTGTACGATGTAATAAAAAGCAGTGAAACTAAATCAGAAGCCCTTAAACGTTATAAGAGCCAATTCAATAATGCACCGCAAATAATATCCGAACGTAAAATGAAATTGGAAAATCCTTCGGAAGAATATCAATATACAGAAATAGAAAATAATACTGTAATTATTAAGCCAGTAATTTTTAAATAACAACTATCGATTGTTATTTATTGAATTAATATAATTTTATTAGAAATCAGCTTTTGGGACTTCTCTAACTGATGAATCTACGTTGAAGAAGTCCTTCTTTTCGAATCCGAACATGCTTGCGATTATACTGCTTGGAAAAGTTTCGCATTTGTTTCTATAATCACGGACATTGCCATTAAAGAATCTGCGAGCCGCCTGTATGCGGTCCTCGGTATTAACGAGTTCTCTTTGCAGTTCGAGATAATTCTGGTCGGCTTTGAGAGTTGGGTAATTTTCCACTACAGCAAGAAGTTTCTGCAATGCACCAGCCAATAGATTTTCGTTTACTGCCTGCTCATTAACTGCGCCTTTATTTGCCATGCACTGTGCGCGAAGTTCAGTGACACGCTCGAAAACTTCTCTTTCGTGTGCTGCGTATCCCTTTACAGTCGCTACAAGGTTCGGAATCAAATCGTAGCGGCGTTTCAACTCGGTATCGATATTGCCCCATGCGTCTGCAATATGATTACGCAGCGCAACGAGAGTATTGTACGTCAGGATGAAATATATAATCGGCAATAATATAACGGCACCAATAACGATTAGTGGTATAAATTCAGCGGGCATAATTATCTCCTGTTAAAAAGATAGTCAGGTATAAGTGACCTTATTTCTATCAAATGGTAAAGATTCTTTTCAATATTTTCCGGCGCAAGTCTCCGGTTAAAATAAATCGCCAGAACATTACTTTCAATTTCTATACTCAAGCCGGTATTTGATAATAGATAATCAATCATTTTAGCGTTACATACATCATAAGCAAATTTTTTATCCTTTGAGCGAACACAATATTTTCGCGAAAACTCATGCGATTCAAAATCTATATCATCATAACCCAGTGCCTGGCCGATTTTCGAGAATACTCCTTCCGGGACTATAGTTAATTCCGGAAACACCATTGGTATCTCTATAAGAAAAAACGAAAGATGATGATGCTGAGTATTTTTGCCGTGCCCTGTGGTGTAATGATAATCGAAAACATTAACTTCATGGTTACGGAAATTGCCATATAAAGAATTATAAGCGTATTTGTCCCTGCCCTGGTGAAATTTATTAATAAAACTGTATTTACGAATTATGCCCCGCTGCTTGCCAATATAAAAACGCAGGCCAAGTTTTTCGGCAAGCGAACTCATCGCTCTGCGTCGTTTCTCTTCAGCAATAAAATATAAAGCCGCCGCGATGATACCAACTGTAATTATGACGAATATAAATATAGGCTGCATTTTGGTTTTTCCTAATCATATCATTTGGCCTGATCAAATAGATAATTCGGTATAAGAGAACGGATTTTCACAAGCCTTTCAAGATTCATCTCTATCTGCTCAGGTTTTAACCTGCGGTCAAACGAAATCGCCAGAGCATGATTGTCAACTTCAATTGTCAAATCATCGTTAGATAAAAGGTATTCGATCATCTGAGCATTGCAGAAATCATATGCGAACTTCTTATTCTTTGAGCGAACGCAGAATTTACGGGAAAATTCATGTGACTCGAAATCTATGTCATCAAAGCCGAGAGCCTGCCCGATCTTTGAAAAAAATCCTTCCCGGCCTATTTTTAATTCTGGAAATATTATTGGCATAGTAAGAATAAAAAACGAAAAATAATGATGATGAGTCTGACTCTGGCCCTTGGAATTCGTAGAATGCGTTTCGTAATGAAAATCGAAAGCTATGATATCATTGTCCTTAAATCGCCCGGAAAGAACATTAAAAGCATATCGATTACTCCCCGCGCGCAGCTTATCCAGAAAATTATATCCACGTGCAATATTCCTGTCATGGCCGGGGTTAAACTGCAAGCCATACTTGGCAGCTAATACCAACATTGCTTCGCGGCGTTTCTTGGAACTGAGGTAACCAAAATAACCACCGACAATAATAATTATGATAAAAACAACGAATATTAGTACAGGCATCATTTTGTATTCCTCTTTTCGTTTTTCTATAAATTATTTAAGCCAAAGGGATTATAAACTAACGACTCAATCTTCGCAATAATTCTTAATAAAACTTCAGGTCCTTATAATATAATACGCATGAGAACATAAAACCTTGCACAATTATTTATCTCAGAAGAGGCACGCTCTTTTTTGTGGCAAAAATGGGGATTTATTTGTAAGCTATTAATCCATAACATAAAACAGAATCGATAAGTCTTATAATATGAACCATAATAGCTATATAAAATTGATTTCAGGTCAAACCAAAGGATTTTGGGCAGGTTTGGTTTATATTATCTTCATCGGAATATCGAAAATATATTCTGCGATTATCAGGCTCAGAAATATTCTTTACGATAAGCACATTTTCAAAATACATCGCACAAAAGCCGTAGTTATCAGCATAGGAAACATCACGGCAGGTGGAACAGGAAAGACTCCTCTTGTCGCATGGCTTTGTAACCAAATACAAACAAACTTAAGACATAAGACAAAAGACCAAAGACTAAATGAATACAATCTCGCTATTTTAACAAGAGGCTACAAAACAACTCAAAACTCAAAACTCAAAACTCAAAACTATGTTGATGAGCCTGCACTTCTGGCGGAAAATTGCCCGGATGTGAATGTAGTTATAAATCCCAAAAGAGTTATCGGTGCCTCAGAAGCCATCGGAAAATATAACTCTAATGTCCTGATTATGGACGATGGATTTCAACACCGACGGCTCGCGAGAAATCTCGATATCATAGCAATTGATGCAACATGCCCATTTGGATATGGAAAGATTATTCCAGCCGGGCTTTTAAGGGAACCTTTAAGCTCGCTTCAAAGAGCAGATGCAACCGTGATTACCCGCTGTGACCAGGTTCCAGAAGAAATTTTGGAAGAAATCGAGAACAATTTACGAAATATTAAGCCGGAGTTTCCTATCGCACGATCCATACATAAGGCTGTTTCAATTAATACCATAGACAAAAGGCAAATTAGTCTTGATGAGTATAAAAATAGAAAGGTTTTCGCTTTTTGCGGCATTGGAAATCCCGATTCCTTCATTAAAACCTTAAAAAACATGGATTATGACGTTGTAGGCTCGAAAATTTTTGATGACCACTACAATTATACAGATAATTGCTTAGCTGATTTGACGAAACAAAGCCAAAGTTCTGGTGCGGAAATTATGCTGACTACGCAAAAAGATTTTACAAAGATTCGCCTGCTGGCATCTGCCCAAAGCCTTCCTTTGGCTTATCTGGCTATCGAGATAAAATTTCTGAGCGGGCAAGATAAATTAAGAAGCTTGATTGAAGGCACTTTAGCAGGTAAAATCTCCAAAATCGATTAATTAAAAAAAATATACTTTGGTTTTAATTATGTATAAACAACTTTTGAAAAAAGTAACGAATCTCGGCACGCCAAAAGTGATGGTAGTCGGTGATTTCATGCTCGATATTTATACTTACGGCGATGCATCAAGAATCAGCCCGGAAGCTCCTGTTCCGGTTCTGAGATTGCATGATACACATCACAGTTGCGGCGGTGCAGGTTCCGTAGCAGCAGATTTATCTGCGTTAGGAGCAACTGTAATCTGCGTAGGAATTATCGGCCAGGACCCGAATGGAAAAACCCTGACAAAATTACTCAAAGAACTTCGGGCTGACACATCCGGCCTGATGATAATAAAAAATCGCCCAACAACAAGCAAGCAAAGACTTATCGGTTTGGCGCAGCATCGTCACCAGCAGCAGTTGTTCAGAATGGATGAAGAATCAACCGATTCATTATCACCTGAGCAGGAAAAGAAAATTCTTAACCTGTACAATAAAAAACTACCGCAGGTGGATGTGATTTGTATCCAGGACCATAATAAAGGTTTGTTGAGCAAAAGACTTTGCAGGGAATTAATTAAATCCGCAAATCATGCAGGTAAAAAAGTAATTATCGATCCTTGTTTGACAAGTGATTATTCGAAATACGAGGGTGCGACTTTAATTACTCCGAACAGGCAGGAATCATCGAACGCTGTAGGTTTCGAACTGCAAAACGAAACAGATTATGCAAACGCCGCGAGTAAGCTGATAAAAAAACTCAAGCTCAAAGCAATTATCATTACACTTGATAAATCGGGTGCCTATCTGAAAGCAAAAGGAATAAACCAGGTAATTCCTACCCGCCCTCGTGATGTATATGATGTCACCGGAGCAGGCGACATGGTTCTATCTACGATTGCATTGACACTGGCAGCAGGTTATGATTACAGAACTGCAGTTGAACTTGCTAATATCGCTGGAGGAATAGAAGTAGGAAAATTCGGCAACCAAACCGTAACTATTGATGAGATTATAGATGAAATCATCAGCCTGAACAATACAGATAAAAGCAAAATTCGTTCTGTCGATGTTTTGGTCGATGAGTTGAACTGGCATCGCAAACGTAACAAACAAATCGTTTTCACCAACGGCTGCTTCGATGTTCTCCATACCGGACATGTCAAATATTTACAATTCTGCAAATCTCATGGCGACATTGTCGTCGTCGGATTGAACAGTGACAGTTCCGTTAAGAAAATTAAAGGTGATGGTAGGCCCATAAATAATCAGGATGACAGGGCTTTAGTTCTGGCAGCTCTTGAAATGGTCGATTATATTACAATTTTCGAAGAATCAAATCCATTGAAGCTGATTAAAAAAGTTAAACCTGATATATTGATAAAAGGACAGGACTGGGAAAACAAAGGAGTTATAGGAAGCGAATTTGTGGAGTCATTGGGAGGCAAGGTAATTTTAGCTCCTATAGTTAAAGACAAAAGCTCAACCGCAACAATAAAAAAAATGAAATCATTACAGGCGAAACCCTGATGAATAAAGAAACAGAAAAACTTATTATCGAATCTATAGAGTCGCATCAGAAAATGACTAATGAATTTCTGGTTAGCGGCATCGAAAAAGTAGCTGAGATATCTCATATAATTATTAAATCATTAGAAAACAATGGTACTGTTTACGTGTGCGGCAACGGCGGCTCAGCAGCAGACGCTCAGCATATTGCAAGCGAATTTGTAGGGAGGTTTCGAAGAAACAGGAAGGCTCTGGCAGCAGTCGCTCTTTCTACTGATACTTCTATACTTACTTCAGTCGCAAATGATTATTCTTTTGAAGATATTTTTTCAAGACAGGTTCAGGCTCTCGTAGAAAAAGGTGACATTCTTTGGGCATTTTCGACAAGCGGAACTTCCGCGAATGTAATAGCTGCTGTAAAACTTGCTAAAGAAATAGGAGCAACTGTTATAGGATTTACAGGCAAAAAAAACAGCGAGCTTGAAAATATATCAGATATTTGTTTATGCGCAGATTCTCAATTAACCGCGCAAAGTCAGGAAATCCATCAGCTCGCTTATCACATAATTTGTGACCTTGTAGAAAAACATTTTGCGAACGATTAAACTTGGGATAAATTTTACATGTCCGACAAAGCAATATTTTTAGACCGGGATGATACTTTGATAGAAGACCCGGGTTATATAAGTGACCCGGACCAGGTAAAACTTCTGGACGGAGTTCCTGAAGCACTTATCCAGCTAAAATCGCTTGGCTATAAATTAATTATTGTAAGCAACCAGTCAGGTATCGCACGCGGGATTTTTACTGAGAAGAGACTTGAACAAATTCACAATCGGCTGAAACAGCTTTTGGCAGAAAAGAACGCTTATCTCGACAATATCTATTATTGTCCCTATCACCCGGATGGTATCGTTCAGAAATACCGCAAAGAAAGTAATTGTAGAAAACCCAATCCAGGCATGCTGCTTAGAGCATACGCAGAAATGAAAATAGACCTTGAGCAGTCATGGTGCATCGGAAACAGCATCAGCGATATAGAAGCTGGAGCTAAAGCAGGTTGTAAGACAATACTGGTTGATGTTCCAAATCGTGCAAAAAGCAAAGATTCTCTTGGAACGAAATCAAGTGTTTCTCCTGATTATAAAGCGGTAAATATGAAAGAAGCTGTAAATATCATCAAAAAATATTTACGTACACCTAATGAGAAAAAAGACCAAAACCAACCTGCTCCTGAAAAATATGAAGAACCAGTTTCAGAAACACCTGAAATATCTCAAGAGCCAGAACCTGTTCAGAAAATTCAAGAGTCTCCTGCTGAACAAATAGTTGAACCAAAAGAGCAAATACAGGAATTTATGGAACCAAGCCCGGAACCTGTTAAGCAGGAAGAACAACCAAAAGAGGAAAATACTCAAATCAAAATTGAAAACCAAAATCCTTCCGAGAGCAAAACTGAACTCCTTTTAAGTGACATCGCAGGGCAACTTAGAAAAATGCAACGAGAAAATATGTTCAGTGAATTTTCCGTAATGAGACTTATAGCCGGTATTGTGCAAATACTTGTTTTATTCTGCCTTCTGTCAACAATATGGTTCCTGATGAGTTCGGAAAGTAAAAGTGAATCGGTCTTCACTTCGCTCGGTTTTGCAATTGTTTTACAATTGATGGCATTAACTTTCTATATAATGCAGGACAGAAAATAAAATACTATTCAACATGTTCCGTGAATACGAAAGCGGAGCATGAAATGCGAAATGCAGAATATAAAAATCTTAGTTTGGCTGCCTTCTCCTATGGGAGATGCGATTCTCTGTACGCCTGCTTTGCGAGCTATCAGGGAGAAATACGCATCCAGTGAGATCTTTTTCCTGGCCAATCCTACTGTACGCAATATTCTGTCACCATGTCCTTTCAATGATAGCTGGCTGGAATATGGTAACATTAATCCTCTGGCTATCGCAAAAAAACTCAGGGGACACAATTTTTCTCATGCCATTCTTTTTAAAAACTCTTTCGCTTCTGCGATGTCGGTTTTCCTCGCCCGAATACCTTCACGAATAGGTTATTGTCGTGAAATGCGAGGTTTCCTGCTGACAGAAAATATCTATCCAGAAAAACTTTCGAACGGCAAATATAAGCCGCTTTCAATGGTAGATTACTATCTTGAGATTGCTTCCAAAAGCGGAGCAGATGTATCAAATAAAAAAACAGAATTAACCGTCGATCAGCAGGATACAAAAAGCTTACAATCAAAGTTGCCGGAAGTATTCAATTCAGATGGACCTGTTATAATTTTAGTTCCGGGCGGAGCATTCGGACCAAGTAAATGCTGGCCTGCCGATAATTTTGCTAAAACAGCTAATCAGCTTATTAAAGATTTTAACTCAACTGTCGTTGTCTCAGTTTCTACCAATCAGGCAGAACAAAATATAGCTAAAGAAATCTGCTCTTCAAAAATATTATTAACTTCGTCTGCAAAAAAGAAATTAATTAACCTGGCTGATAATCCGCTAAATCTGGGCCAGTTAAAATCGCTTTTTACATTAGCTGATTTAGTTATTACAAACGACACTGGACCAAGACATATCGCGGTTGCGCTTGGACGCAAAGTTGTAACCCTGTTCGGCCCGAATGACCCGGTATGGACAGATACTGAATATGAAAACGAAATCCAGATAACCGGCAATGTCACCTGCTCCCCATGCCAGAAGCCTGAGTGTATCAGGGGTCAACGCATATGTATGGAATCTATTTCCGTTGAAACTGTTTTAGAAGCGGCTAAAGAACTTCTTAAAAACAACCCGGGACATATAAAAGTATTTACAAGAAATCATTTTATTAGAATTTCCGATTCATTCTTCGTCGATTCAGATTACAAAACTTCGTTAAGTAATAAATCTTTGGAGTCGATTGATGATATTTTTTCATTCAGTTCAGCTAAAGACCTGAAGAAGAAAAATCTCGCAAGCTTTCGCAGCAGGCTTGAATTCCAAATCAACTCGCCAAAAGCAACTACTTTATTTCTTAAACGTTATGATAATCCCCCTGTCAAAATCCAATTGAAAAACTGGCTTGCGGGCAGAGGCAAAAAGAGTCTTGGATTTTTGGAATATGAAACATCGGAAAAATTAAAAGACGATGGAATTAACACGCCGAAAACTGTAGCTTATGGAGACCAATGGGGAACATTTTTCGAGAAGAGAAGTTTCTTCATAACTGAAAAGATACCAAACGCCGAAGCTCTTGAACGAAAACTCCCTGATTATTTTTCTGGAAATTCCACGCCGGAAAAACTAAAAATGAGAAGAGACTTCATCACGAGTCTGGCGAATTTTGTTAAGAAATTCCATAAGACGGATTATCGTCATCGCGATTTATATTTGTGTCATATTTTTTATAATGATAAAGGTGAATTTTATCTAATAGACCTTGCGCGAGCTTTCATGCCGCTGATTTTCAAAAAGCGTTTTCAGATAAAAGATATTGCACAATTATTTTATTCCGCACCCGGGAGTATTTTTTCTCGTACAGATAGAATGAGATTTTATTTAAATTATATTGGCCGAAAGAAATTATCCTCAGATGACAAAGTATTTATTCATCAGGTAATTAAAAAAGTGCATCAAATAGCAAGACACGACAACAAACACGGCAAACAGGCTCCATTTGAAAAATAAGAATGTTCAGGTTGATAATTTAGTATAAATATGAAGATTGCAATCATTACAGAAAGAGCAGATATAAAACTTGGCGGAGCGGAACGCTCGGTTCTCGAACTGCGTGCGGCTCTTTCAGCAATCGGACATCATGTTGATATAATTGCAGCTAAAGGTCTTGCGACTGGCAAAAACATTCATATTCTTTGCCAGGGTAATACTGCTAAACGAACGAACTATTTTACTTTCGAGAAAGCGATTCGTGAATTCCTGCAGCAAAACAAGTTCGATATAGTTCATAGCGTGTTACCTTTCGAATTTGCGGATGTGTATCAGCCTCGCGGCGGTTCTTATGCAGAGACTATCGTTCGTAATGCGGCAAGTTATCAAAATAAAATTATCGAAACATATAAGAAAGTATTTTCTGTTTTCAACTCGCGAAGAACTACTTTTCTACAGGCAGAAAGAAAACTCTCACAGGCAATCAATGGCCCGGTTATAGCGGCTCTTTCAAAATATGTCGCAGACCAATTCAAGGAACATTACGGAACTGATTCGGAGCAAATATCAATAATTCCAAACGGAGTTAAAATAAAAAAAGATACAGATGCTTCTCAGGTGGATAAACTTCGTACAGAGATTCTCGCAAAATTCAATCTCAGGGAAGCGGACAATCCTGTTCTGTTTCTTTTCGCCGCAAACAATTTCAGGTTGAAGGGTTTACCTTCACTTATTCAGGCAATGCAAATTGTTTCAAACCAACAAAGCAAAAGACGAGCTTATTTAATTGTCGCAGGTAGTGACAAGAATAAGAAATGTTACAATATGGCAAAAGCAATTGAGCCGCAAAACATTCTTTTTTTAGGTACCCTGAGTCATATCCAAAATGCTCTTGCCGCAACTGATATCGCAGTTCTTCCGACTTTTTATGATCCATCGAGCAGGTTTATTCTCGAAGCATTAGCGGCGGGAAAGCCTGTTATTACTACCAAATATAATGGTGCATGCGACCTTTTCGTAAATAACAGGCACGGCAAAATAATTGATTGCCCAGAAGACATATCATCTTTAGCAGAGGCAATTGCCTTTTTCACAAATACGAAAAATATTCATAAGACCTCGCAGGCGATAGTTGAAGATAATCTTCAGGAAGAAATTTCAATCAATAGAGTCGCTAAGCAATTAACTGAACTCTATGTAAAAATATTAACAAAGAAAGGCACAAATTAATGTATCCAGTTTTCGCAATTGCTATAGTCACAGCTTATTTTATTGGCTCGATACCTTTTGGCTTGATAATCGCCAAAGCTCACGGCAAAGACCTTCGCTCAATAGGCTCGGGCAATATCGGTGCAACCAATGTCAGCCGGGCACTCGGAAGGAAATGGGGATACATATGTTTTCTTCTGGACGTTCTAAAAGGCCTGATACCAATGCTCGCTATGTTGCCTTTTGCTTCACCAATATCAGTTCAAACTCCGACTCAAAAAATAATTATACTCTTTTTATGGCTTGCTGTTGGTTGTGCGGCGATACTGGGACATATTTTTCCAATATATGTAAAATTCAAAGGCGGTAAAGGAGTCGCAACAAGTTTCGGTATAGCATTAGGCCTTTGGCCGTATTATACAATCTGCGCTTTTATCTCTATTTTGTTATGGATCGCGATTGTATTAATCTGGCGATATATCTCTTTGGCTTCAATTATTGCGGCTATTTCTTTCCCCATAGCCTTCATTGTGATGATTATTATAAGGCCATACTGGCAGATTTCTGTTCTCTGGCCTTTACTTATTCCTGCTATTTCAATACCGGCAATGGTCATTTTCCGTCATCGTGAAAATATAAAAAGACTCAAAACCGGCTCTGAGAGCAAAGTACTTAGTAAAAAGAACTGAGTAATAAAGTTCATTAAGCAGCAGAAGCCGGGACCAGGCAGAGGAATCTAAGTAGAGAATCACCTGTGTTTTGGAAGTTGTGCATAGAATTGCCTGGAACAAAGATTACATGTTCCGGTTCGAAATGATAATCCTTCCCTTCACAATGAAACGTCCCTATACCTTCTACGATAAAGACTTCGTGCTCGTGAGGATGAGCATGTAAAGGAGTATGTCCGCCGGGCTGCACTTCGAACATTCGCATAGCAAAATTATTTGCTCCATCTGCTTTTGAAATTAGCACTCTTATCTCGATATCTTTTGCACCTTCCATTAATACGGGTGTTTTTTTTATATTGATGCTTTTCTCTATTTTCATTTTTTTATCTCCATTTGTGAACATCCGATATCGTAGCGGATTGGTGTGCACAGCACACCCTACAAAAATGATTTATTTAAGTTTTTTCGCGAGGATTTCCGAGACAACTTTTGGATTTGCCTGACCTTTAGATTTTTGCATTACCTGGCCCATAAGAAAACCTCTGGCTTTCTTTTCTTTCTTGCCGCCTGAAATAACATCAGCAACAGCTTCCGAGTTTTCGGCAATTACCTGGTCAACAATACTTTCCAGTTCACCTGCATCACTTTTCTGTACAAGATTAAGTTCACTTGCAAGTACATCAGGCTGCTTTCCTGTTTGTACCATTGCTTCAAAAATTGTTGTCGCGGAACTTGCACTGATTGTTCCTTCATCTACCATCTTTGCTAAATCCGCCATACCTTTTGGCGTAACAGGTAAATCTGTTATATTGCAATTTTTCTCTTTAGTTATTTTAAGGCCGGTTTGAGTCAGTAAATTACACACACGTTTCGGATCACCTCCGGCGTTCACTACTTCGTCGAAGAAATCCGCGGTAGCACGGTCAGCCGTTAAAACACCTGCATCGTAATCACTAAGGTTATATTCCTGCACATAGCGCAATTGTTTTTTTAGGGGTAATTCGCATAAACGCGATTTTATTTCATCGAGCCATTCCTGTGTCAACTCAACTGGTACAAGGTCCGGGTCGGGGAAGTATCGATAATCATGAGCTTCTTCTTTTTCTCTTTGCAGAACAGTCATTTCTTTTTCATCGTCCCAGCCACGAGTGGTCTTGTTGCCCATACCAAACTCAATACCTGTTTCAAGAAATTCACTAAGCTGTCTCTGTGCTTCATAAGTGACACTTCGCTCAAGTGCTCGGAAACTGTTAAGATTCTTCACTTCAGCTATCGGCGTTCTGTATTCTTTTCCGTTTCTGATAATTTTCATATTTATATTCGGCTCGAAACGCATATGTCCTTTTTGCATATCCGCTTCAGAGACGCCAATAAATCTTACCAGCCGCTGTAATTCGACCGCGAGAGCGCGAACTTCCGCACCGCTGTTCATATCTGGTTCGGTTACGATTTCCAAAAGCGGCGTACCTGTCCTATTCAAATCAACCTGAGAATAACTGCTCGCAGAATGAACATTTTTGCCTGCATCTTCCTCGAGGTGCGCTCTGATTATTCGAATCCTTTTAGTCTCGCCGGATTCGAGCGGAATTTCGATGAATCCCTTTTCACTGAGCGGTAAATCATACTGACTTATCTGATAATTCTTCGGCAAATCAGGATAGTAATAGCTTTTCCTGTCCCATTTCGTGAACATCGGTATATTGCAGTTCAGGGCAAGTCCGGCCAAAACAGAGTATTCAAATGCCTGCTTATTCATTACAGGTAAACTGCCCGGCATACCAAGACACACGGGACAAACCCTGCTGTTCGGTTCGGCGCCAAACTCCAGCGCGCAACTGCAAAACATTTTACTTTTCGTGCGAAGCTGCACATGTATTTCCAAACCAACGATAATTTTATATTGTAAATCAGCCATTTTTCATTCACAGTTAAATATTTGGTCTTTTATCGTACCAGTTGTTTTCTTTTTCGTACATTTTTGCTATACGAAGCAATTTGTCTTCTGTAAAAGCAGGTGACAATATTTGTAATCCTATTGGCAAGTCTTTGTCGTCGAAGCCGCACGGGATACTTATTCCGGGAATTCCGGCTAAGTTGGCAGCTATTGTGTAAATATCCGAAAGATACATCTGTAAAGGATCACTTGTTTTTTCACCTATCTTAAATGCAGTTGTCGGAGCGACAGGCATCATAACACAATCACATTTTTCAAAAGCCTTTGTAAAGTCACTTCGTATCAAGTTTCTTACCTTTAGAGCTTTGAGATAATAAGCGTCATAATAGCCGCTCGAAAGCGCATATGTCCCAAGCATAATTCTGCGTTTGACTTCCTGCCCAAAAGCTTCGGCACGCGATTTCGAATATACTTCGACATAATCTTTCGGGTTTTGCGTGCGATGGCCATAATGCACGCCGTCGTAGCGTGCAAGATTGCTCGAAGCCTCGGCGGTCGCAATGATATAATAAGCTGCTATCGCATAATCAAGGTGAGGCATTTTGACTTCGATTATTTCTGCACCAAGATTTTTATAAATATTTATCGCTTCATGCAAGGTGTTCTGAACCTGCTGATCGGCACCTGCGTTTAACTGAGGTGCAACTGCTATTTTGAGTTTTTCGACCGGCTCATTTAGCTTTTCGAGATAATCATAAGTCGGAGCAATAGTTTCATTTACACTTGTACTATCTGATGAATCGTGACCTGCGATAACGTTCAACATTAAAGCCGCATCTTCGACTGTTTGTGTCACGGGTCCTATCTGGTCAAGGCTTGAGCCGTAAGCAACAAGGCCATATCGCGAAACTCTGCCATAAGTAGGCTTTAGTCCAACTACGCCGCAAAAACTTGCCGGCTGGCGAATTGAGCCTCCTGTATCAGAACCAAGAGCAGCAGAACACATTCGAGCCGCTACTGAAGCGGTTGCTCCACCACTGCTGCCTCCAGGTACACGAGTAGTATCCCATGGATTTACAGTTTTTTTCAGGCCTGAATTTTCCGTACTGGAACCCATCGCAAATTCATCCAGATTTGTTTTGCCAATTATCACTGCATCAGCCGCGATAAGTTTTTCAACTGCGGTTGCGTTATATGGAGCGTGGAAATTTTCCAGTATTTTCGAGGCGCAGGTAGTCGCACCAAAAGTCGTGCACATATTATCTTTGACCGCTATTGGTACTCCGGCTAATTGGCCGAGAGGTTCGCCGGCTGATACTTTCTTATCAACCTGTTCTGCCTGTTCGATTGCCTGTTCTTTGAAAGTGCTTATATAAGCTCCGATTACTGGCTCATATTTTTCGATACGAGAGAATACGTCATTTACTGCGTCGAGGCTTTTAATTTGTCCCGATGCTATTTTGTCACGTAATTGTTTTGCAGTTAGTTCTTCCATTGTAATAAATATCTCTTCCTGATTACATTTTGGAAATGTTATGCACCCGAATTATCATCAAGTATTTTTGGTACCAAGAAATACGTCTCATCTTTTTTAGGAGCGTTTGCAAGAGTTTTTTCAGTTCCGAGAGATTCTTTTGCAATATCTTCTCTAAAGACATTACTCACCGGCAGGCAATGAGCGAGCGGCTCGATAGTTTCCGTATCAAGCTCGTTCATTTTTTCAACATATTCAAGAATTGCTCCAAGTTGGCCGGTAAATTCCTCGATCTCTGAATCCGTTAGTTCCAGTCTTGAAAGTTTCGCAACTTTTCTTACTTGTTCATTGTCGATTTTTTCTGCCACAATAAAACTCCGCTCAAATAAAAAAAGCGAGGCATTAAAAGGCCCCGCTATTAAGAAAAACTATTTATTAACCTACCTTCAAACGGCTGTTTTTTCAGCGGGTTTATAATCGCGTTTTGGCGGCTTCTGGACAAGACCCATTTTAATAGCCCTAGTTGAAACCTTAATTCTGCAAACCTTACCGTCGATAAGTGCACGAATTTTCTGAATATTCGGCTTAAATTTTCTCTTGGAGATTCCGGTAACCTTTTTACCAACACCACCAAGATGTTTAGCCTTACCACGACGGGATATGCTTCTACCAAATATGGTACGTTTGCCTGTAAAATAACATTCTCTTGACATATATGAAACTCCTGTCTTTGTTACAAGATTCAAGTTAGTTATATAATATTACTAACATTTAAACAAAAGTTAAAATATAACGATTTTAAGAATAAAAGCAAGTATAAAAAGTGATTTTCCTTGAAAAAACCTCAATAAATGGAGATTTTCACGAACTTTCTACCTTTTTGAGCCATATATCCCATATTAAACCTCAAAGAAAGCTGATATTTTGCTTAAACTATTTAGGAATTACTTGAAAAGTAATAAGGAATTTTCAAAGGTATGCAAACATTAAAAAATGGGCCGGGTTGGATTCGAACCAACGTAGGCTCTCGCCAATGGGTTTACAGCCCATTCCCTTTAGCCACTCGGGCACCGACCCATCTTTAGTTGTCAAATTGCCAAAACGAATAAGATATATTATTCGGCCAAAATTGTCAAGAAACAATATAAAAATCATAACAAATTAACAAAACATGCCCCAATATTTTTCCGATAAACCCAAAAATGAACTATTTCTAAAGGAGATTAAAATGAGCTATGATCCGTTTTTTGACACAGAAGAAAATCAAGCACTTACAGCTATTTGCACTCGTAAATTCATCAGCAGTGTTGGAGTTGGTGGAATAATATTCGGTATATTGAACCTGATAGTTGGTTTAATCGCGATACAGGCGACTATGTTGAACATTGGTATAGTAATTTTAGGCGCAATGATGCTGATCACCGGTATATATGCAAGAAAAAAACCTGCTTTTGAAGTTCTTCAGGCTGAAACTATCGTAGCCGGGCTGCTATTTTTATGGAACCTTGGCATTGCGATACTTAATTCAATGGTAGGAGAAACTTTTAACGGGCGAGGTCTGATTTTTTCTCTCATTGTTGCTATTGGTTTGTACAGGTATTACCACAGACTTGGATACCTTCGTGAGCAAATAGAGTCAGTCGAACCTGAAAAAATCGAACAAACCAAACAAATGTGTAAAATGTTATCCAAAACCAAGCTAAAAGAAGAGCCGACAGTCATACAGTCAACAAACAGGCAATGCAGAGTTCAGTTTATGAACCAAAAAGGTTTATTTATCCAGCGTAATATGATGCACGCCTTTACCGCAACGAAAGAGGAAATATATCTTGCGATAAAAAATCCTTATATAAAGAGCTTTACATTAGAATTCAATCATCCAACAGGAAAGCTTATATATAAATTTAACAAGAAAAATTCGGAAAAACTCAAAACATGGCTAAGCTCCGAATCAAGCCAGACTGAAGATTCCAAAGAAACCATACAAGAAGTATCACCATCTCAGCCGGAACCTGTTCTTTGTAATCATAACATGTAGTTAACTAATTCATGATTTTATGAATTATAAAAATAAAGACAAAAAATAATACTACTGAACATTGTGCTTTTTTATTTCATTGAGCTTTTCGTTTAATTCCTGATATCCGAATCCCTCAGCGCTAACTATATGATTCTTGTCAGTTAATATCAGCCATGGGAGTGAACGTACCCCCCAATTTCGTTCAATTTCATGTAAACTTTTTTCTATGATTCCAACGGGAAGTTGAATCCCATTTTTTTCGAGCCCGTCAACCAAAGTTTGTCGCTCAACTGGTCCGGCATGAATAAAGGCGATATAAACATTTTCCTCAAATAACTCCTGCGAACTTTCAATAAGCATTTGAATACAATTTCGGCTTGGTCTCTGCTCCATTTCCCAAAAACATAAAAGGAGCATTTTATCCTTGATTAAGTTTGAATCAAAACTAATGTTGAATTCGGTCATATCGGGCAGAACTTTTCCAATTAGCGATGGAGGTTCTAAATTGTCAATATCAACTTCAAAGCCATAAATATCTACAATTTTGCCGCCTTTCCATGTATATGTAGATTTACCGCCGGGGATGTTTATAGACGTTCCTTCGGGGATATCAGGTATAAAAGCGCTTATAGTTTTAAAATCAGGATTTAAATCTATAGCCTGAGCCTTATATGAAAAATTTGCTTTTTTGATCTTACCATTCTCATCTTCTTCAATATACTCCCATTGACCTTCCATCGGCACCCAAATATTGTTAATCTTATCAAATTTTACGTTATTGATATTAAAAGAGTACGAAACAAGTGGCGGTAGACGTTCCCAATCCCAACTGTTAGGCAGTCCTTCAGGACGTGTCTGTGGATATGCGTCTTTCAATGGTTTACCATAGTAAATATCATTTTCTGTTTTACGAACCTCTGCTTTGGCAATATTGTATCCATGTTCAGGATCTATCCAAATACTAAATTTTCCATGGGATGTCACTGCATCGATAACAAAACATTTTGAGTCGTTGATTGTTTCCGTTGTTTCTCTGAGAGTGATTGTTTCAGATTCAGTCAGTATTGTACTAAATGGTAACCAATCACCAAAAAATAAACCAAATAATGGTTTTCCACAAAATTCCCCCATTATCTGTGGATCCTCCTGATTCTTCACGGTTACTAAAGTTAGGAAATCCTGTGTGGAACGAGTTATAAAATTTATGTTATAATACTTTTGGTCATCCCAAATAAGGCGAAGATTTTCCCGTTCGCGTGGTTTAAATTGCTCATCTTTTGTTTTAAGGTCAGGATATCTTTTTATGACCAAGTCAATCTTTGTACCATCTCTGCGCATCTCAGTTACTAAACAGCCAAATCGTATGGATTTTGTTGTAGAATCCAAATATTGTTCCCGAGTTTCCCCGGAAATTATTATCTTCTCAAATGCTTTCTGGTTATTCTGCCATTTTTCAAGTAGTTTCGAAGGGGAAATTTCCGCAGATAACGTTACCGAGCACAAACCTGAAATAATATAAATCAATATAACTTTTCTGAACATATTTTCTCTCCAATAAATTATTCTATTAATTTGTAATAGCCGCAAATCGAAACGTTAATAACATTACACTAATCCCACAATTAGAGTCAGGATAATCTTAACTCACATTTCCCAATAAATATATAAAATTCTCAAACGCTTTTAACGCAGATAATCCTAATACAATCTCGCATATTTGTAAAGAAAAAAGCTTTTTCGAGCGGCTTCGATTGTTTTTGAGATATCTTCTTGAGTATGCGACAGAGAGATAAACATTGCTTCGTATGCACTTGGAGCGAGATAAATTCCCTGTTCGAGCATTTTCAGG
>JAFGPS010000193.1 GCA_016936075.1 Sedimentisphaerales bacterium
AACTACAACATCTGTAACAATCGGCGGAAGCGACAACTCTTCGAATCAGCTTTTAGCAACCGCTACAGGTGGAACAAATACTATACAGGCTAATACCACAAACACTCTTACAGCCGGAACAAATAATGTACTGAATGCCACTGAACAGAATCAACTTACAGGTGGAACAGGAAATGTAGTTACCGCTACAACTGGAAACAATACAATAACCGCTACTGAAGGGAGTAATACCTTAGCAGCCAATGCAGACGACCAGTCAAATACAATCTCAGCTACAGGTACCAACGGCACAAATAATATTACGGCCAACGCAACGAGCGGCACTAATAATATCGAAGCTTATGCAAATAATATGGGAGTTTCAACATCAGGCTCACAGAATACGATAGGTAACGCAGGTACTTCAACTAATGTAATCACTGGTGCGACAAATACACTTATCGGAGCGACAACAATTACATCTACTGGTACCGCAAATCAGATGATAGTTGACGAAACAAGCTCGCGTTTCTTAAGCGCCGATGGTACACAAAGCATGTCAGTAAATAATAGCGGCACTACAATTTCAGCGAATACAGGACATAATCTGAACATTACGAGTTCTACAACTACTATCAATGGCAGTGCTATGTTCTACAGCGGCGATGGTTCCGGAAATGAATTGATAGTTGACTCTTCCAGTGCAAGATTAGCCAATTCAACAAATACAAACAGTATCGCTGTTAATAGCACACAAACAACAGTTACAGGTACAACCGCAATCAATGGTAATACTACAATTACAAGTGCAGATAGCAGCCATGCACTTTCAGTGACTAATTCTAATACCCAGATAGATGGCGGAGCCGTTATATATTCTGGTGATGGTACGAATAACAGTATCGCAGTTACAGGTAATACGAATAGTAATACTCTTGTTGTGGGTGATACTCAAACGGGTACGGTTGGAATTAATTCCTTTGACTATGGTACTGAAGTCACAGGTGGTATGCTGGTGGATGGTGACCTTGGTGTTAATGGTAGTATATACAGTCTGAATCCAACGGCCAATACGACTGTTAATGTTGCTAATAATGGAATGACCATTACCGGTGCGGAGAATACAGTTGTTTTACAGGCTGATAATGATTCTTTAGATACGAACTCTCGCTCTGCACTTACGATGGATCCTAGTTCTGCCAGCTTACTTGTAAATACAGATACAGGTGAATCGCATGGTATTGAAATCACTCAGTCAAGTACAATAATTTCAGGAGGAACAAGCACTACGATTCTTACGCTTGATGATAGCGGAGCAACTTTTGCAGATGATGATACTGGTGCTCCTGTAAAAGTAACTGGTATAGCTAACGGAACAAGTACTTATGATGCAGTTAATTACGGACAATTTTCAAACGAAGTAAGACGTCTTGATGACAGAATCGACGATGCATATTCAGGAATTGCTTCAGTAGCTGCAATAGCCGCTGTTCCATCTCCTATCGATGGTAAAAATGTTTCATTCGGTTTTGGATTTGGAAATTATAAAAGTGAAAGTGCAATTGCTCTTGGTACAAAAGCTCGGATTGGTAAAAATAAAGATTGGTCTGTAACCGCCGGCGTAGGTTACAGCGGTAACAGAGCTACAATAAGTGCCGGTCTTGGCTGGAGTTTTTAAATTTAATCACAACAAAAATTAAAGTACAACAATCATGGCCTTTTATGTCATTGGACTTACCGCTAATGATACGAAAGGCCGTTTTTATTTCATACATTAAAATTCATTGCGATCTTCAATTCTGATATGGACATTCTCCCTGTAACCATCAGAAGAATCGATATTATGACGAGTTCTTGTAGATAGAAAGATTTTTACGGCAGTAATACCGCAGCCAGTTCCTATTGTCCAAAAAAATATCGCGGCAAGTGTTGCGAAGAATTCCGGAAAAACATAAATTAATAATCCGAAACCAAAAAGCATCATTCCAACAATGAATATCCACATTGCCAAAGCTCTTGAAGCCTGAGAAATCGTATTGGAATAAAATCTAAAAACCATGATTTTTTCCTTTAAAAGAAAAGAGCGGATTCCACTATAGAATGGAACCCGCTCTTTATTATAAATACTAATACATTCCGCCGCCGCCATGAGGCATTGGAGCAGATTCTTTCTTCTCTGGAATTTCACTAACTATTGCATCAGTTGTAAGAAGCAATGAAGCGATTGAGGCTCCGTTCTGCAAAGCGACTCTCTCGACTTTTGTCGGGACAATCACGCCGAAATCGACCATATTGCCATACTCTTTAGTAAGTGCATTATAGCCGAAATTCTTTTCATTGGTTTCCATTACTTTTTGAGCAACGATAGAACCATCCAGACCTGCGTTCTTGGCGATTTGTTTAATTGGAGCAACTAATGCTCTACGCACGATATCGACTCCAACTTTTTCGTCACCTGAACATTTTACTTTATCGAGTACATGTAAAGCGCGAAGAGCGGCAACTCCACCACCTGGAAGAATACCTTCTTCTACTGCGGCTCTACAGGCATGTAAAGCGTCTTCGACTCGTGCTTTCTTTTCTTTCATTTCCGCTTCAGTTGCGGCACCGACCTGAATTTGTGCAACGCCACCGGCTAATTTTGCCAGTCTTTCCTGGAGTTTTTCGATATCATAATCACTTGTTGATATTTCGATTTCATTCTTAATCTGGCCAACTCTTCCCTTGATTGCATCGTTGCTTCCGCCGCCTTCGATAATAGTTGTTGTATCTTTATCTATGGTGACTTGTTTTGCTCTTCCGAGTTGTTTCAGTTCGATGTTTTCAATCTTGAGACCTAAATCTTCAAAAATTGCTTCGCCTCCGGTGAGAATAGCAATGTCACTAAGAAGGGCTTTGCGTTTGTCGCCGAATCCTGGAGCTTTTACCGCGGCGACCTGAAGAATGCCGCGAAGTTTGTTCACTACGAGAGTTGCGAGTGCTTCGCCTTCGACGTCTTCAGCGATAATTAATAAAGGTTTGCCCTGTTTTGCTACTTTTTCGAGCACAGGAACAAGCGATTTAATTGAACTGATTTTCTTTTCATGAATAAGAATGTACGGCTTATCCAATACCACTGACATGTTCTCGTGGTTATTGATAAAGTGCGGGCTCAAATAACCTCTATCGAACTGCATACCTTCTACGAGTTCTACTGTAGTTTCAAGTGACTGGCCTTCTTCTACTGTAATAACGCCGTCCTTGCCGACTTTGTCCATTGCTTCAGCCAGTTTCTTTCCAATTTCTACATCCTGGTTAGCTGAGCAAGTTGCAACCTGTTCAATTTGTTTTGTCGAACTGACAGGAATACTCATGTTTCTCAATTCTTCAACAATTTTTTCTACAGCTTTTTCAATGCCCCTTTTTACCTGCATAGAATTTGCACCGGCGGTAATATTTTTCAGACCTTCGTCGAAAATACTCTCTGCCAGAATCGTTGCAGTTGTTGTTCCATCTCCCGCGACATCTGATGTTTTAGAAGCAACTTCCTTGACCATCATTGCGCCCATATTTTCATAAGCATCTTCCAGTTCGATTTCTTTTGCGACTGAAACGCCGTCTTTTGTTACAGTAGGCGAACCATAAGATTTTTCCAGAATTACGTTTCTGCCGCACGGGCCAAGTGTGATTTTAACCGCTTCAGCAAGTTTTTTTACGCCTTTCTGAACGGCGGCTCGTGCATCAGTGCCAAAAGCTATTTTTTTAGCTGCCATATTTTTTATTCTCCTAATTTCAGGCTTAAGTTTCTTTTCGTGTTACTTCTCAATTACTGCCATAATATCTGATTCACTCATAATCAGGTATTCTTTGCCGTCAATTTTAAGTTCTGTACCGGCATAACTTGTGAAAAGCACCAAATCACCCTTTTTTACTTCTAATTTTCTAATTGTACCATCATCGAGTAATTTGCCTTCACCTACACTGACAATTTTACCTCTTTGTGGTTTTTCCTTGGCGCTGTCCGGCAAAACGATTCCGCCGGCGGTTTTGGTCTCTGCTTCGAGACGCTCTATGAGCACCTTATCTGCCAATGGTTTTATCTTCATATTATTGTTACTCCTTTCATATTTGGGTTTATTATCTATACCCGATATTCTTTAAAAATATCACTTTTATACTTTTTGATAAATAACCTGTCCAATTGTTCACGAAGAATATTCATATCAACAGGTTTATCAATTACGCTGAAAACATTCATTTGAAGGGCTTTGTCGAGTAAAGTCTGGCCGGCACTGCTTGATAACAAAATGCAGGGGAGCATTGGATAGCTCATCTTTATGAGTTTTATCATAGCCAGGGCGCTTGATTTTTCGGTGTCGATATCTAAAATTGTCGTATGAATCCTTTTGTTGCGGATAATATTCAAAAAATCCGATGAATTTCCCGCAACAAGCAGGTTTATACCCCTTGGTTGAAAAATACTTTTCAGAGCCTCGGGCCATGCCCAGTTAGCTTCACTTGCCAGAACATTTACTTCATTAAGTTGTGACGTATTATAAACCATAATTTACAATTCCCAATTAAAGGAAAAGTAGCAAATCTCATGCCATTAAAGTATATAGATGCGGCAGACTTCATAAACTATTGAAATAAATAGAGATACGTAAATATATGAACGGTTTGAAGTCTGCCATATTTAAAGAATTTAGTATGTTTTCTCTGCCAACCTGACAGATTTATATAATAAGGGCAATTGAACGCTATTGTCATATTTTGCTCTAATTAAATTAACTGTTGTATTTGAATTGATATTATAGGTCTCAGCTTTTTTATTGGTTTATTGTTTAATAATGATTTTCTTTGTGTATTTAGGAAGTTTATTGTTTAATATAAATAAAAAAAGTAAAATAGGTAAAAGACGGCATAGCTTTTTAGGATGTATAGATAAAAAATGATTAACTTGGTTGTAATATATACCGATATATCACATAAAACTCGCGAAATCTATGAGCATAAACGTATTTTTCAAGGGGAAAAGATATATTTGGATGGTTCTATATAATGATGCAAAAATGCAAAAAAGGAGATAATAGAATGAAAAAGTGCTTGAATATCTCACTTATTCTACTCGTTCTGATTCTTACAGGTTCTTTGGGGTGTAATTCAAACCAGGGAAGTTTTAATAATTTCTTACCGGTAGATTCCGTGAAAGCACCCAGACAGCAAAATGCTAATGCTAACGCTAACACTAACGCTAATGCTAATAATAATGTAATGCAGGTGGAACCTATTGAATCTGAAAGGGACGTAATTCAAGATGCAGCTCCTTTCAATTCTTCGACTCTAACAAGTTTTCCCAGTTCTTCTGATGCAGAAATACTCAAACCCGCACTTGTTTCAGTTAGCGAAACCGGTTCATCGGTTATTTCAAAAACTTATCCCTGGGCCGAATGTGGAATTGTTCAGTTGGATAAGGTTATGCCAAAGGAAATAAAGCTTAACGAGCAATTTACTTATACTATAAAAATAACTAATCTGACAGATTCAATGCTCTCTGACATTATAGTAAATGAAGAGTATCCGAACAATTTCAGATTAATAAATACAAATCCACTGGCACAGGAAAGCCAAAATCAGCTTACATGGAAGATTGACTCTCTCGGGCCAAAAGTTGTACGGGAAATTACAGTTTCCGGTCTGGCAGAGTATCCAGAGCCGATGAAACATTCCACAACCGTACAAACACCGGTTTTACCCGCGGTTTCAAATGTGCAGGTTATCCAACCGAGTTTGAAATTGGTGAAAAGCGTTCCTTCGGAAGTTATGCTTTGTGATTTGATACCTGTAAAATATATCATTTCAAATGATGGAACCGGAACGATTACTAATTCAAGGATTTCAGATACCTTACCGCAAGGTCTTCGAACAACAGACGGTAGAGGTGAAATCTCGATTGACGTAGGAACATTATTTGAAAATCAGTCCCGTGAATACACAATTGAGCTTAGAGCGGCAAGAGTAGGCTCGTATTCGAGCAGAGCTGTAGCGAATTCCTCAGAAATGAACCTAAGAGCAGAATCGGTTGACACTACTATTATTGTAAGTCAGCCTGTCCTGGCAATAAGTAAGGCCGGACCAGATCGTTTGTATATAGGCAGACCGTTAACATATGAAATTATCGTTTCAAACAAATCACAAGTTACCGCAAAAGATGTTGTCATAGAAGATACAGTACCTGAAGGCGTAACTTCGGTCAAAGCAACAGAGGGAGCACAGGTTTCCGAATCGAATACCAAGCTTACCTGGAAACTCGATAGTATCGCACCGAATTCATCACAAACTTTCAGAATATCATATACACCAACACAACCCGGCGTGATTACAAATGCCGCTACTGCTACCGCCTACTGTGCCCAAACGGTAACGTCTTCAGTTAGAACTGTAGTAACGGGTATCCCGGCTGTTAATCTTGAAGTAGCTGACCTTGAAGATCCTGTTCGAATTGGTAACCGTGTAACATATGCAATTACTGTAACCAACCAGGGTTCAGCACCTTTGACAAACATTCTTATCGCTTGTATACTGGAACCAAATGTTAAATATATATCCTCTTCAGGATCAACATCAGGAACAATGGAAGGCGATAGGTTGAGATTTATACCATTAGGCTCTCTTGCACCGCAAGAAAAAGCTGTATGGCGTATAACAGTTGCCGCTGCCACACCAGGCGATGTCAGGTTTAAGGTTATTATGAATAGCGATGAACTGAGCAGACCGGTAGAACAAACCGAAGCTACTTATCTTTATGAATAGTATAGAATTGGATTCACTTAAAAAGAATCTGGTTCCTCAATCGAATAAATATTAAGGCCTATACTGAAAATAATCAGTATAGGCCTTTAATATTACCACTATATTTGTTTTCAAAATTTCTTATCAATTCAAAATCTATTTGAAACTTGTATTATCGACTTTCCAGTAATAAGTTGTGTTGTATTCGAATCCGGCTAAATCAATCCTATTGTTGTCATAAGGAAGACCTGATATGAAGTTGTTCCCGATGTATAACTTTGTGTTGCGTTACTCAAATTGACCGATTATGAGTGAAATAATGATATAAGTGCTAATTTATCAACTACATATAGAACTATGTCATACTGAGCACCGAACCAGATTTACAGGATATATGCGAAAGAAGCTTAATTTCTTAAAATAATGGGTGGCATCCTCATCCTGTTTTTATTCAGGATGGGGATGGTAAACTTATGTCAAGCCATCTTAAAGCTTGCGCTTCTGGCTGCCACCCGTTAAAAGATTTAGTTTTTAATAAAAACTCAAGTAACATTATTCTTTTATCGAAACTAAAAAACCTGTTCGTTTTGGTAATAAATTAAAACCGCCTAAAATGAAAGCATTTTCATTTATGCAATAAAAAGAAAGACCCCTGTGCTTAGATTATAAGCAAACAGGGGTCTTTTTCACATTACACCAGCTATTTTAATA
>JAFGPS010000194.1 GCA_016936075.1 Sedimentisphaerales bacterium
ATAATCCAACCGTTACCTGGACAATACCAGCCGGTACGACTACTATTAGCATTGCCTATAGGGATGCTGATACTGCAAATCCACCAAGGTTGGATACTTTATTGATTGTGAAGGTAGGTGAGTAACCAGTTTTATCAACAATATAAAGTTATCTAATTATCAGATATTTGCTTTATTGTGATAATTAGAAAGTAAGATATTTACTTTAAGGACTATGCTGAATTATCTCGGTATAGTCCTTTTTAATTAAGCATCAGTTTCAAATTAGCTAAAAATATTTTGTTTGTTTCTATTGTTTTATGAGGTACAATATTGAATTTATATCAAAGATAAGAGGTGCAATGTGACAAATAATCATAAATATGTTCATGGCTATTCCGAAAGAGAAAATCAGAGGCTTGTTGACCAGGCGACAACATTAACGGAATTGCTGCACCATGATACGAAATATCCATCAGGTTCTTTGGTACTCGAAGCAGGTTGCGGCGTTGGAGCACAGACTATTACTCTCGTAAAAAACAGCCCGAAAGCAAATTTCATATGTGTTGATATTTCTGAGAAATCTCTAAAAGATGCACAAGATAGAATTGAATCCGAAGGTTTTCATAATGCAAAATTTCAAAAAGCGGATTTATTAAATTTGCCTTTCGAGGATAATTCATTCGACCATATTTTTATATGCTTTGTTCTGGAGCATCTAAAAAATCCAGTCGATGTATTATTGAGTCTTAAGAGAAAGCTCAAGCCTGGAGGTTCAATTACGGTTATAGAGGGTGACCACGGTTCAGCGTATTTTTATCCTGATAGTAAATATGCCAGACAAGCTATTCAATGTCTTATTGACCTTCAGGCCGAAAAGGGCGGCGATTCTCTTATTGGTAGAAGGTTATATCCCTTAATGTGTGAAGCCGGATTCAATGACGTGAGTGTTTCTCCAAGAATGGTTTATGTCGATTCGAGCAAGCCGGAATACGTCGAAGGTTTTACAAAAAATACTTTCACCGCGATGGTTGAAGGAGTCGGCGAAGAGGCAATCGGTGCCGAAATGATGGATACGATAGATTGGGAAAAAGGCATTGCGGACCTGTATCGTACCGCTGAAAAAGATGGAACTTTCTGTTACACATTTTTTAAAGCTGTTGCTATTAAAAAATAATTCCAAAAATTAATTACAGGAGAGTTAATTGATGGCTCAAAGAAAGAAGAAACAACAACGTGATATTGAAAAGAATTATCCAACAAAACAATTTGTCACAAAACTGCGTCGTCTTGCGGATTGCATTGAGCAGAACGCAAGATTTCGCATACAGGTTGCAGGCGAACGTGTATCTATTCCACCTGATGCTACAATAAACATTGAGCATGAGCGAGAAGATGGAACAGAAGAAATCGAATTCCAGCTTAAATGGTCAATTCCTGAATAATAAATATTTTAGGGAGAATCAAGATGAAGCCTTCAAAAGGATTTATGATTACCGTTTTGTTTATACTTGGCATTTTAATGTTTAAAATTGCAATTCTAAGTAATTTTAAAAAGAAAATGCTCAGTTCAAGAAACAATCAAATAATGATGTATATTGAGAAAATTGAAGAATTTAAGGATGCCCTAAAAAACAATCCAGATGAAGTTGTTACCAAGGCTGATCTTGCGGATTTTACAGAAATGAATTTTTACCAGAGTCAAATAGACAAGTTATATATGGAAAATGACCTTGAACTTGCTAAGGGTTATCCAATGGTTTTTCCTGATTATGTGATTTTGATATTAATTTTATGGCTTTCTTTTCAATTGGACAAAATCTATAAGCAAATTAATAAATCAGTCTAAAAGCCGAACTTTTTGATAATATTAAAACATCACAATATAATTTTTAACTGATTTGTTCTGTTTCCCATGATGAATTTATCCAGAGACCAAGTATTTCTGTTTTAGGGTATTTTTCTTTAATAAACTTGATTGCGGATTCAAGCTGAATTAGCTGCTGGTCTTTATCGACTGGATTTTCGGCACAGTCGTAATGGGTGACAATCGCTATGGCTATTGATTTGTACTACTATCCGTAATCTTGTTGTTTTTTATGTGAGCCTGGCCATTGCAAGGGGACTTGTATTTTAAATTACAGTTTTATAACATGTTTCCAGATATAAAAATACGTTTTTGTTTGGAGCATTAGAAGTTCTAATATTTGATATTGTTTAGAATTTAGAACTTAGAGTTTAGAGTTTTGGTTGCGGCTACGCCGCGCTGTGTTTGTTTATGGAAATGTCAATTCTTTTAAGGATCGATTCTCCCAAAAACGAATCCTGTTCCTCTGCAAGAATACGAACAGGACCGCTTAAGTGATTGTATCTACATAGTCTACACCAAATTTATTTCGTAGGAACTCATTTTCCGACAGTTGTGTTCTGCCGTCCATACAATTTATCACTGTGTAAAAAGACATTAATTTTTCATTTTCAATAAAATCTGTTTGATAATTCTTCTCGAAAATAACATTAATTTCATTATATTCTTTTTCTTGCAATTTACACCTTTTCAGAACAGAATATTTATAGATAATACTTTTTGATGGGACATAACTTGAAAAATTTACGACAATACGGCGGAATGCCATTCAAAGCAGCACTTATCCATGGAGGTCCGGGAGTGGCGGGGGAGATGGCACCAGTTGCGCATGAGTTATCTTATGATATTGGTGTTCTCGAGCCTTTGCAGACAGAAAATACAATAGAGAGGCAATTGGATGAGTTAAAATTGGCGCTTGAAAAATATGCTGATTTACCTGTCATTTTAATTGGCTTTTCATGGGGAGCATGGTTGAGTTTCATATTCGCTTCAAAATATCCTGAACTTGTCAAAAAACTCATTCTCGTTAGCAGTGGTCCTTTTGAGCAAGGATATTCTGAGAAAATTATGGATATAAGATTGGGTCGCATGGATGAAAATGAGAGATTACAGATTGCTTCTCTTCTTGATGATTTGGATAAGCAGGATTCACAAGATAGAAATACTTCCTTTGTCAAAATCGGTAAACTAATTTCAAAAGCAGATACATATGATCCGATAGAATGTCTTTTTGGTGAGATATATTTTAGTTATGATATATTTCAGAATGTTTGGCAGCAAGCCGCAGATCTAAGAAGAAGCGGCAGGCTTCTTGAATATGCTAAAAATATCCAATGTCCCGTTACTGCAATCCATGGTGACTATGACCCTCATCCTTCTGAAGGTGTAGAAAAACCTTTATCAAAGTACATCACGGATTTTCGTTTTATTCATCTCAAAAACTGCGGCCATAAACCATGGATCGAAAAACAGGCAAAAGATAAATTCTACGAAATATTAAAGCAGGAAATATGAAAACATTATACTTGAAACTTGCTTGAAAAAAACAATAATATGTTCATTATGGTGAGTTTTAATATATGAGGCCTGAAATGTATTTTTGTCCATCGTGCAATATTGAATTAATTAAAAACACAAATCCGTTTGGAATATACTGGTCGTGTCCAATTTGCACAGGTAAAGCTATATCCTTAAGTGTCATAAGACAGGCTATTCCTGAGCCTATAGTTGGCGATTTCTGGCGAAAAGTCACTTCTGAGGTACATCCACAAAAGAAAGCCTGTCCGGCCTGTAAAAAGCTAATGTCCGAAGCACCGATTGCTATTGACAATGAAGTATTGGAATATCTTGATATTTGCAGGACGTGCTTTTTTGTATGGTTCGATTCAGATGAATTGGAAGCTTTGCCGCATGTTGAAATACCTGAAGAAGTAATCGAAACATTACCATATGAAGTTAGATTGGCTATTGCAGAATATAATATTGAACGCATTGCTACGTTGCGAGAAAAGGAAATTGAAGCTGAACAAGTCAAAAAAGAAATAGCTATAGATATATTAGTTGTTTCTGTTGTGTTATTTGTCCTCTTTAAATAATAAGTTAAGGATTAAGAGTTCGCTATGTATAATTGCCCGGAATGCAAAATACAATTAAATAAAAGCTTGAATCCAGCCGGTATTATCTGGACATGCCCAACGTGTTCCGGAAAAGCTATTTCTGTTTATGTTCTCAAAAAATTGATTCCTGATAACATCATAAATAAGTTATGGGAAAGAGCAAAATCTTGTAAATATAACGTACGAAGAGAATGCCCGATTTGTAATAAGTCTATTCCTGAGGTTCCTATAGTTAATGAAGATAAAACTATATACCTTGATATCTGTGCAAAATGTCATTTTATATGGTTTGACGGACAGGAATATGAATCCTTACCAAAACGTGAAAAAGAGACGGAAAAAGAATTGTCCCCTGAAGCACGAGAAGCTTTGGCAAAATTTCAGGTTAAAATTGCAGATGAAAGATATGAATATGTATATGATAATGTATGGCTGGATATGGGGCAAGCGATTGTTGAAACTGTTTTATTTATGATATTTAGAAGGTTCTAATAAATAATGGTAATTTGTATAACGGATTGGATATAGAGTTTTGGTTAAATTGGTAATAAACGAGCTTGAAAAAGAAATTAAAAAAATATCCGGTTGTACTGAGCCGCACGTGGAGAGGAGATATCATAAGCATGACCAGTATATTTGTTATGGTTTGAAAACACCTGACTTTCATAAGATGATGAAAGAATATCGTTCCAGGTTTCTCGACATTTCCCTTACTGAGCGGCTGGAGCTTGCCGCAAAATTGCTAAAAACACGTATTGGTGAGCTGGGACATGCTGGTATATATATTTTGTCTATAAGCAGCGACCAGTTGGAACCGAAGCATTTTTCTATTCTCGATGCTGCGGCAGATGATTTCACAAGCTGGACACATGTTGATGTTTTATCTACAAAAGTTACTCCGACATTATTATTTAACTTTCCTGAGCAAATGATGGATTTTCTGGATAAATGGAATCATTCACAAAACCGATTCAAACGCAGGGCAAGTGTAGTGACTTTTATACAGGATGTGGCTAAATCAGGTAAATATCTTGATGATGCTTTGCGACTATGTGAAAACCTTGTCTGGGACACCGAAGATATTGTCAGGAAGGGTGTCGGCTGGACGCTTAAAGTCAATATGGATTATGCGCAAGACCGTGTGCTTGAATATGTGAAAGACCTGCGCAGAAGGGGAGTTTCATCGACAATTACACTATACGCGATAGAGAAATTACCTAAAGATATTCGCAGTGAAGTTTTAAAAATAAAAAAAGAGTAAAACTTATCTTACTCTTTTTTTATTAATTATGTTGAAATACCAGGCTTTTATTGCCTGCTATACTGTTTTTTCGCAATTAGTTTTCTATTTAACTTTTTGAGGACTGCATTTGCTTGCGGTTGAAAATGATTTCTTCAGCAATTTTTAGCGGTACACGGCTGTAACGTGACATTTCCATCGAGAAAGTAGCCATACCCTTGCTCATGCCGCGAACGTTTGTCGAATAACCAAACATACTCGCTAACGGAACTTCAGCATTGATTACGCAAATGTTATCACGAACACAGGTTTCCAAAATAATCCCGCGTCTGCTGTTCAAATCACCAACTATTGTACCCTGATATTCCTGAGGTGTCTCGACTTCGACCTTCATAATAGGTTCCATCAGGCATGGTTTACTTTTTCTGAATGCTTCGACAAAAGCGTCACGGGCTGCAACGCGGAAAGCCATTTCGCTCGAATCAACAGCATGGAATGAGCCGTCATTGAGGCACATCTTGCATCCGATTACTTCATAACCAGCAAGTGGGCCTTTTTTCATAGCTGCCTGGAAGCCTTTATTAACTGCCGGAATATATTCGCCCGGGATTCTACCACTGACGATATTGTCCTCGAATTCATATGTAGTATCCGCATTGCCGTCGAGTGGGATTAAGCAGCCGACTACATGAGCATACTGTCCTGAGCCACCGGTTTGTTTTTTATGTTTGTAATTATATTCGGATTCGCATGTTGGTGCTTCGCGATAGCTTACACTTGGACTTCCAACCTGAACCTGAGCTTTGTATTCACGACGCATACGCTCGACATACACATCCAGATGCAACTCACCCATGCCGGCAATTATTGTTTGACCGGTTTCTGGATCAGTTGAAACTCTGAATGTCGGGTCTTCCTTCATGAAACGATGCAGAGCTTTTGCCATACGTTCTTTATCTTGATTTGTTGCAGGAGTAATCGATAAGCTGATAACTGGTTCTGCTACAAAAATACTTTCGAGTGAATAATTGATTTCCCCGCCGCATAGCGTATCACCATTGGCACAATCGATTGCAAGAAGTGCAACAATGTCGCCCGGTCCGGCTTCCTGAATTTCTTCACGATTTTCAGCATGCATTCTTACCATTCGACCAACGCGAAGTGTTTTGCCTGTACGGGCATTACTGTACTGCTCGCCGCGTGACAATGTTCCCTGGTAGATACGCATATAGCTGAGTTGACCGAACTGATCATCGGAAATCTTGAAAACCATTCCTACCATTGGAGCATCCGGGTCAGAGGATAAAGGTATTTCAGAGCCTTCATTGTCATGGTCACGTGCGAAACTCACCCTGTCTATCGGGCTTGGCAAATACTGACAAACTGCATTCATCAGAGGCTGAACACCTTTGTTTTTAAATGCTGAACCCATCATAACCGGAACGATATCACGATTAATTGTCGCACTTCGTATTACACGACGTATGAGATTTTCGTCGATGTGCTGATCTTCAAGCAGCATTTCCATCATACAATCATTAAACATGCTGAGTGCTTCAAGCATATCATGATGTGCTTTCTCTGCTGCTGTTTTGTATTTTTGAGGTATTTCGCTTGTAACGATTCGTTCACCATTATTACCTTCGAAAGTGAGTGCCTTCATTGTAACCAGATCTATTACGCCTTCGAATGTTTCGCCTGCTCCCATACACATTTGAATTGGTACAGTATTAAGAGCGAGTTTTTCTCTGATATCACGAATTACACGTTCCGGGTCTGCACCTGTTCGGTCCATCTTATTTATAAAAGCGATTCTTGGTACGCGATAACGTTTCATCTGCTGGTCTACAGTAAAAGACTGGCTCTGTACGCCGCCTACGGAACAAAGTACCATCACTGCTCCATCGAGCACGCGAAGAGAGCGTTCTACTTCTACTGTAAAATCAACGTGCCCTGGAGTATCAATCAGGTTAATTGATATGTCTTGCCAGTTCACTTGAGTTGCAGCAGAGTTAATAGTAATACCGCGTTCACGCTCAAGCTCCATGTAATCCATGGTTGCGCCGTTTTTACCGTCTCCATCGTGAACTTCCTGCATACGATGAATCCTGCCTGCATAAAAAAGTATACGCTCGCTAAGCGTTGTTTTGCCTGAGTCAATATGAGCTGAGATACCGATATTTCTAATTTTACTAATTTTTTCCATGTTAATTTCTGTTTCTTTATAAATCTTTCATTCTTTCATGTTTTTAAAGTCATTCCTTTAGTCGGTCAAAATGGCAAAAGTCTTAATGACCTTATTCATTTAGTGGAATTAATACTAAAGGGAGGATAAACAATATCTTCTGTAAATAAGTATAAAACATTAATATTATAATAATATTAGCGTAATGTCAAGAAAATATTAATATGCCTTCAATTTTTTTTATAATATCTTCGTTTTTGATATTAAAAAAACAGTTTTTTTCTATTTCTTATGGCATAAAAGGATGATTTTAGTGTAAAATATACCCGGAAGCCGAGTTTTTTGAAATTTTTGCTGGCCGAAGGAATCTATACTATAAAGCCATTGGCCAAAAAGGCTAAAATTTGATTATTATTGTCATTTGAGGATAAAAACTGATGCGCATTAGAGAGGTCCTTTTATTAACAGCGGCTATAATATTATTCATAAACCCTGTTTTCGCAAACTCGGATAATTCGGTAAGAATCGCCGTTATTGCAGAAAAAACTTCAGATTTCGATAAATCTCCCTTGATTTCCCTGCTTGAGGTGGAATTATCACAAAAAGAAGGTGTTAAGCTTCTTGAACGAGCCGTTATCGACAATATCCTTGAAGAACAGCAATTGAGTGCCGCGGGGCTTCTCGATAGAAACGCAACCATCGAAATCGGCAAACTATTACGAGCCGACGCATTTATAATTCTTTCTCTCGAAAACAAGGTTCAAGATGCAAATGATTTAATCCGTATGCGGATTTCGGAGACCGCACACGGCCTGCGCCTTCTGGATTCTTTCGAGCAATCAAACAGGATAAAACCTCATGAACCTGTCGAAAGAATAGTCCAAAAGATAGAGAGTGTATTAACTAAAATAAACCAGCCAGATGAAAAGTTAATTCCAGTTGGTATAGTTAATATCCATCGAGTTCAGCTTGGCGAACAATATAAAATGCTCGAAAGAACTCTGCCGACAATGCTATCTGTACGACTAAGCCTTGAGCCGCAGATTATTATATTGGAACGAGAAGATTTAAAAACCTTGCTCGATGAAAAATTAATGACAGAAGGATCAGATACAGAATTCTGGAGTTCTACAATTTTAATAGACGGCTATATACAATCCAACAACGGCCAATTGGAAATGTACCTCAATCTCAAACAAGCCGCAGGTGACATTCTAAAATCAATCACACTCCCAATCGATCCAAACGAAGCTATCGCCGCAATAGACAACGCCTCTACGGAAATCACAAAAGAAGTTCATCACTCCCCTACATTAGTAAAATGGAATCCCGAACAAGAAGCCGAGCAATATTACAACAAAGCCCAAATGCTCATTGCTCACGGCCGTGATGAAGAAGCAATACCACTTTTTGAAACAGCACATACGTTACAATTCCAAAACGTATATTACACTGGAACTATGTTTGAGATAATATGGAAAAAATACAGAGAAAACATAGAAATAGAAAGAAAAAATGAAGATATACGTAAAAGAATATCTGAAACTTCAAACACTAAAAGAATTGAAATATTATCAAAACAGTTAGTTGAAACTCCGGCGTATCCATGCACATATTTAGAATTAGCAAATATGGCCTCTGTGCTCGTTCGGCAAATTTGTGACAATTACGAAAAAGGCAAGTTATCAGGCAGAGATATTTATGCTAATTTTTCAGGATATCTTGGACAAGATTTATTCGGAATAAATGAGTATTTTTCTCGTTCTGCTTCAACAGCATCAAAACAAATAAAACTTATAAATAATAATAACAGAAAAATCTATATTGATACTTTCGGCAAAGCACTCCAAAAACAGCCCATATACCCTAACAATCCAAAAGCAAATCAAAGAATAATTGCAAGATTAACATGGATCAGATCAGATAATCCTAAAGAAATAATAACAAATATCAGAAGAGTGTTTAGTGAATTAGTAATCTCTCCAGAATTCGGGGGGAAAACAAACTCTTTTAAGGAAAGAGAAGAAAATTTTAGTCAAATATTTGCAACAGATATCTTTGGCTTTATACCCGCGAATTTGGAAAGAACTCATTTGAAAGGTGCAACTGATGATTTCGTAAATTTCTGGTTACAATATGCATGGGAGTTAGCTGATACTAATGACCTATTTATCAGTACTAAAGGTGTAATAATTTTGACTCACGGAATTTCGAACCTTTCGAATAAATCAGATATAGAAAAAACAATAAATTATATTAACAATAAACTTGATGGTTTAGTTAATGAACTAATAAATAGCAAAAGCTCTCTGAAGTATACAGAAAAAGAAATACTTTTATCATATATAACAAATATAATGAGTGATAGAACAGTTATTGATTATGCAAAGAAAAAGTTAATGCTAAATAGAATAAGTAATTATTTAATAAAAGAAAAGGACATCAACAACCTCGTAAAATATTTTGAATATTTACCTTATTTAGGTCCCTCTACACCTGAATTGGAACGATGGCGATATCATTTTATGGGAAATATTGTAAATGTGGCTCAAACAAATAATAAAGATGTTCGAGTTAAAACCGCCATAGCAAGAATTAATAATAGAATGGAAGAAATAAAAAGGAGATATCCACAATTGAATCACTCTCAAGTAAAGGCAAATTTACATGCAACAATTATTTTAAATCAAAAAGAATGGGTACAAAAAGATAAAATATACGAATCAGAAGGAATCCAGGCAACAATTCAGGATAATATGCTATGGGTAGTTTTATTTAATTACGATGGAATAAAGCGGAAGAAAGATGATAATAGTAATTCATTTTTTATATCAGATATCATTATCTCCGGAATTGATTTGGGACAAAAGCAGGAAAGAATACACTGGCTAACACATGTACCTATCTCGGTTATTAATTTAAATGGCTCAATAAAAAATCTAATAATAGGTAAAAAAGTAAGTTACCTAACTGTACAATATGGAGGCATATTACAGTTTCCAGGTACTGATTTTATTAAGCAAGATACTTTCGATGGTCCTAAATTATTAAATCATAAAAACGGCCTTCCTTCTTATCATATTACTTCGATAGCTCAATATGGAGACAAACTACTTGTAGCTTATGGAAATAGTAAGCTGGAAAGCGGTTTAGGTATATACGATCCTGTAACAGAAGAATGGGAAACTATATTTTGCAGTACATTACAAGGTGAGCATCCTTTTAGCAGCGGCCAAACATATAAAATAACTTCTATGTTATATGCAAAGCCTGACAAATTATTTTTAATTGTTTCTGAACTGAACAAATCCGAATTATGGAAATCTCAATTATGGAAGGTGAATATAAAGACACATGAGTCAAATTATATAAGAACTATAGAGGGAGAATTCATTACTGATACTAATAATACATGGATTAAATCATCTGGTAAGTTGATAAAATTTGATCCTGTATCAGAGAGCATGAAATTAACAATAAGAACTTCAATGGATTTCTACAGAAGATATCCAAAAAATATACCGGATATTTATGGTTTAGACGAAGATTTATTTTTGCCTGAGACTTTCCTGAAAAAGGTAAACGTAGGTTCTATATATACTGAAGGAAATCTGGATATTTCTACAGGAGCTATACACAATAACAAACTATGGTCGAGATACGGGAAAAATAAAATTATAATTGCAGAAAACGGCGGTAATTTTGAGAATGCTCAAATAATTGAAAATGACATTCTTAATGGTAAGCCAGTATATAAATTTATAAGTACACCATATGGATTAGTTGGGATTGGTGAGGGGATTGTAGGATTGATAATATCGCATTGAAAAAAATCAGGCCATGAGTGAGACGTCGCCGGCGTTGCAGACTAATATTACGTCGCCGGGTAAATTTACTATTTCGTACTTCGATGAAATTAATGTGCATTCCTGATTAGAGTCCACAGGTTCGATTCCTACAAACAATACGGCTGATGAGTACATCTCTTTTCTGACTGCATCGGAACGGATTGTCAGTCGGAAGGATAATAATCTGGGCATCGATGCGTGCGGTTGATAATGTTTCCTCCATTTCGGCTTGCATGTTTTCAATGTCGGCCTTTATCGGGACCGGGCGCAAAATTCGCAATGGGCAATCTCTCCATTCACGATTTTCCTTTAACAGAAAAGCGAGAAGTAACATCATTGGATTGCTTGTCGAATCGCTCCACCAGATATTAATAGCTCCTCCTGGACGTTTCCATTTTTCCTGCCCCTGTTGACATCGTACAACAAGAACATTTCGCTTCATTTTTTGCGAGATATTCAAAATCATCGAGATTGTATCTGATTTCGATGTGTCATCGCTCCATCCTATCAAGACTGTATTGGGGCGCAAACCGCCTATGCCGTGACATTGGATAAGAGCTTTGAGGCCGTCTGTAAAATTCTCATCGACAACGACCGCGGGGAAAGCATCCAATTGTTCTTCCGCGATAAATCTTCGAAGCATTTTTTCCGCTTCAATCTGCCGCTCTAAACGGTCCTCCAATTGGCCGGTAATGACGTGTCCAAGTGATACGACACCTCTATCGGCTGATAAAAGGCAAGCGTAACTGACCAAATGAAGCCGGTTTTGAGGATTGCCGCTCAGCGCCAGGATAGACGGTCGCCAATTTTTCGGATGATATTGTTTTTTTTCAAGACGCAAAAGTGCTTTTCTGGCGTTTTGGAAAGCCAGGCCGCTCGATAAGTCACCCCATTGAACTACGATTTTGGCTCGTTCGATTAAAAGATACATCGCGAAAGCCATGAGAATAGCTACAATAGCCCAGATAATATTGATTAAGAACATAACTGCCAGACAACCCAATGCTCCTAACAATGCAATTGTCCAATGGTTCATCTTAAAAGTTGGTCTGAAACTTGGATTTTTCGTGATGCTTTCGGAAAAACAAGCCAGGTTAAGAGTGCCATAAGTCAATAGGAAAAACATCGTAATAATCGGCGCGATTGTATTGAGGTCGCCCGCCATTATACCTATTTGCGCAATAACAAAGGTTAGTACCGTTGCTCTTCGCGGCTCATTCAATGTTCCACTGCCGTAACCAAACCAACTAAGCCGCTTAAAAACATTATCCAATGCGAACGCCTGAAGTATTCGTGGTGCGCCAAGCATACTACCCAAAGCCGAAGATAAAGTTGCGCAAATTACACCGGCATAAATTAGTATTCCAGAGCTGGCTGTATTCTTCATCACAAAGCCTTCGCCTGTAAGTGTGGAACGTGAATTACTCGCTGCCAGAAGAACGGCTATTCCGGCATAAACAATGAAAGTAAAACCTATCGCCGCAAATGTTCCTCTTGGTATCGAGCGGCTGGGATCTTTCAGGTCGCCGGACATGTTGACTCCGGCCATAATTCCGGTTACTGCCGGGAAAAACAAAGCGAAAATGAAAGGTAAAGTGTTTTGACCTGACCAGCTCGGAAGTAAATTAGTCTTGAGTGTTTCCATGGAAGCATTTTCAAATGCACCTAAATAAAACGAACCTATCGATACAATTAAGATTGCAAGAATACCGTATTGAATCCGAATTGTCCATCCTGCACCAATATAAACGCAGGCGAATACAGCAATATTAGTCAATGTTGCAACAGTATGAAATGAAAGACCAATACCTGGAAATGCCGAGAAGATCGCTTCAGTAAAACCAACGACATACAAGGTTACGGCGATAGCTTGCGCTATAAAAAAGAATACGGCGATTACGCCGCCGAACTTAATACCAAGACTTCGGCTAATGAGGTAATACGCACCGCCGCCTTTAACACGCATATTGGTAGAAATAGACGAAAGCGACATCGCGTTCGTTATTGTTATTACTTTAGCCGCCAACAAAATCAAAAGCGATGCCCATAGTCCGGCGTATCCTACTACAGTAGAGAAACGCAGGAACATAATGACACCCAGAATAGTTAAGACGCTGGGAGTAAACACACCTCCAAATGTGCCAAACTTTCCGTCCTGACCGTTTGAAACTCCCTTTTCTGTTTTCATATACTATTTGACCTCGTCGTCATTTGCATAAACTATGCATCACGTATGTGATATGCCAATAAATCTCGCTCTAATGATACTCCTGTTCAAATGCTAAAAAGTTTTTATCCATAAAACACCAATAATCCGAATATAACAGGTAACTTATACACCATAAGATATTCATTTTCTATGAAATTCCTGTTTTTTTACAAATGGATTAGAACTTTTTAATTGTGCGTCTCATTCATCACTTTCCATATTCATGGCAAACCAGGGATAAAAGGCAGGTATTACAAAAAGAGTTAATATTGTAGCTGAAGCCAATCCGAAAACCACGACCGCGGCCAGAGGTCTCTGGACTTCTGAGCCGGTACCTTCAGAGAGCAACAAAGGCAAAAGGCCAAGTACGGTCGTTGTAGCAGTCATGAGAACAGGGCGCAGCCGTTGAAGTGAACCTTGAATTATTGCGTCCTGGGTTTTAATACCTTTCTGTCTTAGCTGGTTAATATAACTGACCAGTACAACACCGTTTTGTACAGCTATTCCGAACAAAACTATGAATCCAACCGCAGCCGGTACTGAAAGATATTCGTTCATCACGAATAAACCTATTATACCTCCGACTAAAGCAAGAGGGACGTTTATGATTATAAGAAATGCCTCTTTTAGTGAACCGAAAGTCAGATATAAAAGCAAATATATTAAAACCAGCACAATAGGAATGATAATGGACAGGCGAGCCATCGACCTTTGCTGATTTTCAAATTGGCCGCCGTATTCGATATAATATCCTTCAGGCAAATCAACTGAACTTCCAATATGTTCTTTAATATCCGCTACAACACTTCCGAGGTCTCTGTCTCTGACGTTGCCCTGAATAATCCATCTTCGCTGGTTTTTTTCGCGATTTATCTGGATAGGCCCGGCGACTTCCTGAACAATAGCTACTTCTTTGAGCGGCACAGTATTGCCGTTTTCGGAGTGAACCAATAAATTCTTTATAATATCCGGGTCAGAACGGTAATCTTCCTGGTAACGCATATGAATTCCGAAGCGGCGAGTGTTCAGATAAATATTATCAATTACTTCACCTCCGATAGCAAGCTCTACCAACTCCAGAATCTCACTGACATTTACTCCATAGCGTGAGCAGGCTTGTCTATCGGCGATAATTTGAATTTGAGGCTGTCCGAAACTCTGCTCTACAGCAAGGTCAACGAGGCCGGGAATATTATCTATTGCATTTCGTATCTCATTGGCTTTGTTACGTAAAACGCTCAAATCCTCTCCGAAAAGTTTTATTGCTACCTGTGCCTTTATACCTGAAAGAAGCTCATCAAAGGCGTTTTGGATAGGCTGAGTAAAATTTAACTGTACTCCCGGATAAGATGACAATGTTTCGTTTAACGCTTCTACAAGTTCTTTCTTGTTTGCATAATTCTCCCATTCTTTCAGGGGCTTAAGCTCAATATGAATTTCAGCGTAATTAACCGGATGAGGGTGACTACCAACTTCAGGACGCCCGACACGGGAAATTACTTCTTCAACTTCCTGGAATGTTATTATCTTTCTTTCCAGTAACTGAATAATTTCAGTTCCTTTTTCAAGTGACGTTGAAGGTGCCATTGTTACACCAATCAGAATCGAACCTTCTTCCAAGGTCGGAATAAATTCTGTACCAAGTAAAGGTATGGAAAGCACGCTTAATGTAAAACCAGAAAGAACGATGAAAAGTATTATTAATTTGTGTTTCATGCCGAATATCAAAAGAGGTTTGTAGATTTTTTTAAAAAATGTTACTAATACAAATTCTTTATGAGCTTTTGCCTTCAAAAGATATGTGCATAAAGCCGGGACTGCAATGATTGCTACCAAAAGCGAACCGAAAATCGCAAAACTTAATGTAAAAGCCATAGGTTTGAACATTTTACCTTCGACATTCTCAAGACTGAAAATTGGTAAAAATACTATGATGATAATCAGTATAGAAAATATAATTGGTCTGGCTACTTCCTTAGCGGCTTCAAAAATGATATCTGTTTTACGAGTAAGGGTATTGTCTGCGTTTGTATTAAGATGATGAAAAATGTTTTCCACCATTACAATAGCACCATCACCAAGCATACCGATACCGATAGCAATTCCGCCAAGTGACATCAAATTTGCGGAGATTCCAGTTAGCCTCATAAACAGGATTGAAAAAAATGCACATAAAGGCAGGGCGAGAGATACGATAAAAGCCGACCTGAAATTCCCAAGAAACAAAAACAAAACTATAACAACTAATACGGCCCCCTGGAGCAAAGCTTTCTTTACTGTCCACGTGGCCTGTTCGACCAGTTCTGCCTGTTCATAATACGGGACGAGATTTATTCCTTCCGGCAGGGCTTTTTGAACTTCATCGACTTTTTCATATAATTTTTCAATGACATCCGATGTATTTGTGCCGTATAGCTTCATAACTATACCGGAAACAACTTCCTGAGTACCGTTAAGCGAAACCACACCTCTTCGGATTTCTTTTCCATATTCGACTTCAGCGACATCTTCAATCTTTATTGGGGTGCCATCTATAACCTTTACATGGATATTGCGTATATCTTCCAGACTTTCCAGCAATCCGATACCTCTTACAAGGTATTCTTCACTACCAAGAAGCATGAATTGGCCGCCGGCATTTTTATTGTTTTCTCTTACGGCAGATACAATATCCTCAAGGCTGATTGAATATTTATTCAGTAGATTAGGATTTACACGAATTTGATATTGAAGAACATGACCTCCGATGGAAAGAATATCAGTGACACCAGGGACCGTTTGAAGTTGATATTTTACAATCCAGTCGTTTATTTCACGAAGATAAGTCGCCTGGTCCTTACCTTCTGTGTCAGTATTTTCATCCATAGTAAGATAGTAGATGAAAATCTGGCCAAGTCCCGTCGAAATAGGCCCAAGAGCAGGTTGTTCATGCATTTCAGGCAGTTGCGAAAGAGACTCATTAAGTTTTTCAGATACTATCTGTCTTGCAAAATATATATTGACATCATCATCAAAATAAACATAGATTACGGCCATTCCGAATGCAGAAGTTGATTTAATCTTATTAACTCCCGGAAGTCCGTTCATGGCGGATTCGATTGGAAATGTTATCAATCGTTCGACTTCTTCTGGAGCCATTCCATGTGCTTCGGCAAAAACGGGAACCATAACTGGAGAAATATCAGGGAACGCATCTACAGGCAGTTTTTTATACTCATAGATACCTAAAACTGTAATTGCCAGGATTCCTAATACTACAAAAAACCTGTAATGAAGTGAAAAATGTACTATTCTACGATGCATATGAATTATCCTTATTTAATGACCATGACCTGCATGGCTATCAAGTGTCGAAGTTATAATCATGGATTTGAGTGAAAACGCACCTTCAGTGACATATTCCTGTCCTGCAATTAGACCTGAGCTAATTTCTACATGAGTTGCGTTTTCAAGTCCCGTTTCCACAAATACAGGTTCGAAACCATGTTCATCTTTAACAAAAACACATTTTTGACCCTCGAGATTCTGTATTGATTCTTTGGGAACAACAATATTTGCATTAGTCTGAGAAACTGAAACTTTTGCATTTACAAAAAGTCCCGGCCTGAATAATCCTGATTCGTTTGAAAGTACTACCCGTGCAAGGGCAGTTCTGGATTCATGGCCTACTGTTGGGCTTATGTAATCTATGACTCCATTGACATCGGAAATATCTGAATTAGCAGATATTATAACTTCCTGATTTTTTCGTATATATCCGAGGTCCTTCGGATATACATTCAGGTCAATCCACACTGTGTTTAAATCAGCAAGAACATAAATCGCCGAATCAGTGCCAACCTGTTCTCCCAGCACAATATGCTTTTCAATAACAGTACTATCGAATGGAGCTTTAATTTCAAAACGAGTAAGGAGTTCATCAGGTTCATCGGGAAGATTTTCGATGTATGATTTGTCAAAACCAATTGCATAAAGCTTTTGTTCGGCTATACGCTTTTCGATTCCTGCTTCAGTGAATGCTTGTCTGCTGTCAAGATATTCCTGCTCAGAGGATATTTTATCGCTCCAGAGTTTTTCTTCTCTCTGGAATGTCAGTTGAGCCATTTTGTATCTTTCATTTGCAGCAAGATACTCTGCTTTATCGTCTGCCAGGTCCCGGCTTTCAATAATCGCTAAAATATCTCCGGCTTGAACTACATCACCGAGTTGTTTATTTACTTTTACAACTATTCCTTCCACTCGCGGTATAATATGTATGGCTGTATCCTGATTTAGCCAGATTTGACCGGTAAGACTTAAGTAAGTATCTATTATGCCCGGACCTGTAATTGATGTATCAAGACCCATTTCCTTTATCTGTTCTGGTGTTATTTCTATAACCTGTTCCTCATGGTCTTCTTCAAGCTCGCCTTCATATGATTCGTCAATGAGTACGGAACTTTCCTCATGTTCACCATGGCCAAGCTCTATATTTTTAGAAACAATATAACCCGCTGAACCTATAAGGATTACAATTGTTATTAACAAGAGAATTTTTAAGACTTTCATGTTACCTCCCACTTTCTCGGTTTTCGATAGTTAGTGACTGATTATTTGTGAGTTTTTCAATATCGGTTTTGGCGATATGGTAAGTAATCAGACTTTCGATATATTCATTTTGGACATTAAAAAGTGTACGCTGGGCATCGAGCATATTCAAATAATCAATTTTACCTTCATGATATGCCGTTGTTGCAGAGTCAAACAATTCAATCGCTGCCGGAAGGATTTCATTTTTCATCGAAACAGCTCGATTATATGATTTCGTAAATTCCTTATATGTCTCATTAAATTCGTTTTGCAGTTTCAGCCATGCGGCCTTCTGCAATTCCTTTTTTTGAGCCAGATTAAAAGTTGCTTCCTGTCTGGCTCCCTGATTTCGGTTTGCTATAGGTAACGGTATGGAAAAACCAAAAACAAAAGCATTTTCATCGGTTTCATTAAAATTCTGTACACCTGCACCAATTGTCAAATCAACTATTGATTTTGACTTCTCCAGACTCAGTTTTGCCTGGCTTTTTTTAACTTCGATTTCCCATAGCATATATTCTGGATTCTGTTTTAGCTGGTTTGTTAAATCTTCAAATGATGCTAATTGCTCTATGATTTCCAAATCACCATCAACCTGCTCAAAAGGCAACTGATTCTGCGACCAGAAAGATGCAAGCTTTTTCCTCGAATATTCAAGTTCCAAATGTGCCTGCTGATTATCAGATTTTATATTTAAAAGAGCAATAGAAGCTCTCGTCTTTTCAAGAGGAGAATCTTTACCTGCATCAACTCTTTTTTCTACAGATTCAAAGGATTCGACTGAAAGTTTTAATAACTCATCTGAAAGCCTGACTTTTTCCTGTGCACTTAGAATGTTCAGGAATGCCCTGATAGTTTCACTGAATATTTCCAGTTTCTTAAGCTCATAATTCAGTTGTATTAATTCCTTTTCCAATGAAGCTACTTTCTCTCGTTTTTGTGACTTATTGCCAAGTTCGATAGTTTGGCTTAACTGGATTGTTGTTTCTGCGGCATCGAAGCCGCTCCTGTCACCGCTATCCCCTATTTCCTCAACTTCGACTTCAAGTTCAGGATTAGGTTTTAGACTCTCCTGCAATTGGTGAGCTTCGGCTGCTCTGATTTCAAGCGAGTAAGCTTTTAATTGGGGATTATGAATTAATGTCAGGGCTAATGCCTGCTTAAGATTCAAAACATCTATGGATTCAACTTCAGTAATAATTTGTTGATAATTTGATTCAGCCTGCTCCAAAGTGTTTTCAGAGTTGACATCATAGTGATAATCAATAATTTCAGAAGAAGTCTGTTCGTTGAGATTGTCATTGCAACCATGTAAGAATAGAACAGAAGATAATGATATTAGAAAAATTCTACGAATATACATAAAAATATTCCTTGTGATATTTATTTAATGTCAAAAAATACGGAAAAATAACAATGCGATTACCAAAGAAGGCCTTGGTAAAAAACTGTTATTTCACAAGGAAATTTCATGTAAGAAGTATTATTGTTTGCAATGGAATGAAGAAGTCAGGTAAGTTGTCAATATTCGAAATTAAATAGCTATCAAGAGAATAGTTATTAAACTTGATATGGCTACTAAAAGAATCTGTATTTAAAACCTTTAAGATTGAAGATTTGAGATTAATTGATTTTATGACATACAAATTAAATACTGCTAAGGTATCGGTACAATGAATATGTTCAGAGGATAGAAAGATATTGATTTCTGAGGGATTGTCCTGAACTTCTGAGTTTAATTCGTTTTCTGTCGAACAGTCACAATGATTATGACTTACAGCTTCTATGCTAATATGTCCATCAGAACCATGGCATATTACTGTCATATAGCTACTTACAGAATTTATACACATTAATCCTATAAGCCAAAATATTATTATCCGTTTTCTCATGCAATTTATATTATAACACAATTACGAAAAAAAGCAAAACATGTTCGTATTATTAGTTAAACCAACAATCATAACATGGTCAGTTTTAAACTTCAGATACTTAAGTATATACTAATATATAATCAGCAATAGACTGATGTTCATGTTTATATCGGACATATTATTATGTTTTTACTGAGCCATATCTGGCGTAATAATTTGATAATTTCCGCTCAAGTGCATCAGGCTGAAGAGATATAAAAGACCATCGTAATATGGATCGAAATATCCATCTTCATAAGGTTCCAGTTTTGCATTCCATACTTCATCTACAAACTTCCAACCTTTGGCTTGTGTACTCATAAGAGAAGCGGCCGCGGTTGTAGAAACCCATCCCAGAGAATGTCGTAATGTTTGATATCCACCAGCTCCCATGATTCTTTGACGAGCCGTACCGTCGGGATTGAATTGATCTTCAAATTTGTCGATTCCCCTGGCAAACAGGAAATTCTGGAGTCTTTTACAATAATCCTGCTGCCATTCCGGGTCTTTGCATGACCATGAATAGTCCAGAGCTATATTCATCGGTACTCTCCATGAATCAAAGCCGAAGGCACTGCTACCACCGCCGAAACGGTTTCTTCGTGCTTCTCCAGTGAACTCAGTATTATCCGGAGTAAGGCCGGTAACAGGGTGACAGGCTTTTTGCAGATACTCTCGTGAAACTTTGGCACACTCGAGATAAAAGTCTTCGTGTCCGTCTTTGGCATATTTTGCCCAGACTTCGTAGAATGCTGGAATATGATATGAAGGGTCGGTCCAACTATATCCACTTCTATCCGGTACAAAAGTTATCATTTTGCTTTCCAGATTAATCACATGTGTAATACCATTTGTTCCATCTTTGGCCCACATTGCATCGAGGATTCTTCTTGCTTCAGCATAATAGTTTATGCCGGTATCATTTCCCCATCTATTTGAAGCGAACAATAAATCAGTTACAAAGTAAAACTCGCCATCTGAGGCAGAACCACCAGAATTTTGTCTGCCTGTCTGAGGATTTACAGACCATGCAAAATAGGCTTCGCTCGGACCTTCCTGGTGCTGCATGTATTTAACTGTCCATCGCCACAACTTATCAAAAACATCTTTCTTGTTGAACTGAACTGCAACCATCAATCCATAAGAAAGGCCTTCTGTTCGTGCGTCACGGTTCTTGATGTCCGTCACGTATGCCATATCGTTATTGTCACCTACTTCGAAATATACACGGTTCGGACCTTCGAAGAGGTCGTGATAAGCTTTTGCCAACTTGGCGTCGATATCTTCCTGTTTATATCCGGCTTCAAGGAACACATTACGGTATTTGCCGGTTTCCCATGCTCCTTTGTCCCATGGTTTCATCTTTCCCCTTGGATCATTGACATCTGCGGTATTGTTCTCACTGGATATCACTGACGAAGATAAACATAAAGTGAAAAGTGCGATTAAAAGAAATGTTTTTCTCATTTTCTGAACCCTCTACTATTATTTAAGAATTTCCTATTGAGACTTTCAATTTAAGCATATAATAAAAGCTTATACAACGAAGATAATTCTACTATGTTCACTTTGAACGGTCAAGAATCTTCTTTTCAGTATAAAATTACTTCTACCTGCGCATATAAGGGATGAAAAGCCAATAAAGAAGGGGGCTTGGGTATGGGCGAAACGATTTTACCAGCATCGACCAGCTATATTTACGTTCAGATAATATTTAGCGTATTAAACTTTTTGAGTTGGAATGGGAATTTTCCTGTTTACTTCCTTTGTACTTAGTAAATTACGCCAATGCCGCTTAATTTTATCTACCAATCCCATTTTGTTGATTACGTATTTCAAGCCGGCATCCATATACATTGTAGTGCCTTGTATCGCTTTTATGAACATCGGATACATTCTCGGTGCAAATAAGCAAACGTTTGATTCATACCAGAATTCTGTGCCGTAACGATTTTTGTACTCGGCATCTCCGAAGTAGAAATCCACAAACTCTATTGTAGGATTATAGCACAATCCTTCCAGTACCTTTAGAAAAAGAATTAATCCCGGATTGTAAGACTTGAATGAAGGATCGTAACCCATATTTACCATATAATAAATATTCTCATATTTCAATCCTAATAAGAATGCACATGGCTTATTATTTGCAAAGACAATATGGCCTCGAAACCAGCCGTTGGCAGCATCTGCTTTTATACGTGCTCTTGTACTTTCATCATTAACCAGCCCCGAATTGAGAGCATATTGATATGTTTTCTTCGATATTTGAGCGGCTGTTTTAAGGAAATCTTCAACTTCGGCCTCAGTAGTATAGTTCACGTATCTAATATCACCTGCGTAGACTTTCTCGAATCTGGATTTAGCTTTACGAAGATTATGCCTGTGTCCACGGGAACGAGCTGAATAAAACTTGTCTATCGTATCCGGAACTGCCATACGCCAATGTTTGTCGGTTTTCAGTTGCAGGGGGCAGTAGTTTGAGATGTTCCTAATCGCCCGGTAGAAAGTCGTATCTGTCCTGAGGAAATTCAATTGCAGCATGTCTGCACATTTGTCTTGCAACTGTGCCATCAATTCATCTATTAGTGTAAGACAAAGACCGTCATCTGGTTTACCCACAATACCTCCGTATACAATAGTCAGGCATTTGAGTCTTGGACGAAATAAAGTCAGATACCCCAATTTAAGGTCCAATGGTTTAATTTGTGTTCTGCCTATTACCATGGCAAGAAGCCTGTCATCTTTCTTACAATACATAACGAATGGTTCTGTCTGGGCACCCATTGATCTGATAACAGAAACATACTTATTGTAATCTGTATCTGGGATATTAGAGGATTGCTGCTTTTGCATTTTATCCCAAAGTGGGCGAATCACTGAAATTTCATCTATATTTTTTGAAATCCCGATAGTTATACCATTGCGAGTATATTCTTGCGAAAATTTTTGTGCTGGTGCATTATCAACTTGCCAAAACTCTTCCGCCGCTGGTATCAGTACATTTAAATTCTGTGACGATTTCCTTCCACCTTGCTTTTCTCTCGTTTTGAGACTTTCCATAGCCCTCTTTCTCCATAAAGCATTGCGCCTGAATTAATCCCTAAGGGCATTCCGGCACTGTTATTCCTTATCGTTTTGGGCAATTAATCTAAAATGTTGTAGAAAAGGCAGGATTTTTTTAAGTCAGCTGTCTATTATGCTCTTAAAATGAAAAGAAGTTCAGAATTGTCTGAATATCGAGCACTCCTTTGCAGCAGAAGCCTACCTCCATTATAGACTGTTTTTCACCCATTCTCCTAATGTAAACGATTTTCCGTAAACTCCATCTTTAAGGCGGTAATTAAGAAAAATATAACCTCCTAACAACCACCTGCGAACAATCTCCAATATATTTATCACTCAGTAAACAGGTTGTCAATAAGAAAGTCCTAAAATAATACTATTTTTCAGGGAATAATCGTGATTTATAAAGCCTGCTTTAATAAATTAGTAGTAAAATAAAAGCAAACAAAAGGCTTCAGAGCTATTATTATTCATAGGCTATTATTTTAACAGTTATATAATCTAAGGATTTATAATCACTTACAATAAATGTAACAGAATACACTCCCATCTGCTCAGGAGTCCAGGTAAAGGTCTGGTCGGAAAACTCTGCTCCTTCGGATAAGCCTAAAACCATATATACCAACTCGTCGCTGTCAGTGTCTATCGCCGATAAAGAAAAACTCAACTCGCTGCCTGAACTAATGTATTGGTCCTCAACTGAATCTAATACAGGTGGTGTATTATTTGAATCATTCTCCCAATTACCTTCGAAGAACAACAGGTCATTTGCATCGACAATTCCATCAAGGTTTAAATCTTCTTTCAATGGTACATTATTGCAGTTCCATTTGCCTGCAAGCCGCAACACGTCATCCCATGTTACAGTGTTATCGCAGTTTATGTCTCTTACGTCACCAATACTTGATAGTGACATACTGGCTTCTGAAGTGCCGCTATAGGCTCCCATGTTTATACTCTTTCCATGCGGCCATAATTCTTCTGACCAATCTGAATTAGGATCACCAGCATCAATACAGTGACTTGTTGCATCATCCTGTACCCAGCTTTTACTGTTCAGGTACCATCTGCCTACCTCTGATTTGAGATGATAATCACCAGCTAACCATGTATTGTTTACATCCCAGAAACCTGTTTCAGCAAAGCATGGATCCTGATTAATATTTCCTGTTCCGTCCCAGCCGCCTTGTATGTCGGAATATTGAATTGTAGCAGAAAGGCATTCTATTTGGACGTTATCAGTATCACGGCTGTTATAGAATATGATGGAATTATTTATGTTTGGTTGTTGACCGGATATACCTCGCTGACCATTTGCCGCAATAGTGCAATTATCTATGGATGGTAAATTACAGTAGATACCATGCAGGCGATTTGCTGCGATTACAGAATGATTTATTGAAGGCATACTGAAGCGAGACCTCCGACCGGCAGACATTGTAAGGCCGCTGCCTTTGTTGCATAAAATTTCACAATATGAAATATAAGGGCTTGCATGGTTTTCCATTTCAATGCCGCTACTATTATTTTCTATAATTCTGCAATTGGAAATAGTAGGAAAAGTAGCATCGCAGTATATACCTGTATCGGCTTCAGTGATTGTAAAACCTGTTATTATGGAGTTCGCATCTTCACTGTTGGCAAAGGTTACTGCTATGTCACCGCCTTTAATGATTGTAGAAGCGACTATCGCTGGATTGTTCGGTTCAGATGAGCTTAAGGTTATGTTTTTGCCAAGGAAATCGATTTGTTCATTATATATTCCAGGGCCAACTATAATAGTATCACAGGGATCGGCATCGTTAATCGCATCTTGAATATAAATATACTCGTTCCCACTATTTATATTCTTGATTGGCTCTGTTGATTTAAGGTTCGTTTCGAGTACAATCTTCTGGATTCTTCCTCCCGGCTCAATTTCTACTACATACATTTCAGACGGCATGCCGGCAGCAGCAAGTGTTATTTCGTACGTTCCATGAAATCCTCTGAAACTTGCATTACCCGATAAATCCGTAAAAATAGAATCTTTTGTCGTCCACTCGTCTAAAAGTTTTTCGTATCTAACACCTGCTTCATTCAAGGTCCAGTCACTTTTTACAATTCCTTCTCCTCGCCAGAGAGCGTTTTCCCAGAATCCCCACATAATTATGCCTTCAACACTGGCATGACTAAAACATATTCGGAAGAAGTTTTCAAGGTCTTCGGCTCGTTGGTATTCGCTTGATGTTTCAGTATCATATTCGGTAGCCATAATTGGGACACCCACAACCGCCAGTTTTTGGAGAACATCGTTATAGTATCTTTCCGGTTGGAACGGTGAAGCTATGTGAGCCTGAATACCAAGGCCTTCGACCGGCGCTCCAAGATCAATCAAACCTTTTGCGCGATTTGCATATGGGGTACCATTATATCCGCCAAAAGAATTATTGGAATATTCATTCATGAACATTGCACAGTTGGGATCGATTTGGTTGGCTAATTCGAAAAAATGAGCACGTCCGGCCTCACCCAGGCAACCAAAAGTGTTACCGGAAAGCATCTCGTTATCAATATCCCACTGAACTATCTGGCCTTTATAACGGCCAACGGCGCTTGTTATACGCTCGTCAATTTCCGTTAATTTTGCACTTGGATTTGGATAAGTATTACAAGCCAGCCCGGAGACCCAACTCGGCTCCTGAGCACCAGTTTCCCAAACAAGACAGTGTCCGCGTAATTTAATGTCGTTATCCGCACACCAGTTGGCTATATAATCGGCCTGACTGTAGTTCTCATTATCTCTTTGGCCCTCGTTGGAAGCCCATTTCATCTCGTTTTCACACACTGCCCACTCGAAATGGTCAAGTACGAAATTCCTGTAATTGCTATTACTGGACAATTGACCATAAGTGAGACAAGTACCAAATGCGAAGCGATGGCGTACCTGGTTGATTTGAACATAAACATTATCGACTGGAATTCCGTTCGAATCAACAACAGTAATTTGTGCACTCCTTTTACGTATCTGCTCGATTCTCGTGTTTGCATCACTTACCCAGTCTCCTTTTGCTGATGAAGTCAGCAAAAACAGGGATATTGCAAAGATTGAGAGGATTGTTGCTTTGATATTGATTTTAAAGGAATAATCATAATTTTGCATTTTGTATTTCCTTCTGTATATACTTTTCCTGGTCAATCATTGAAATCAAAAAAGAGATTGCTTTAATAGAATATAATAGACTTTCCAAAAGCAGTGGGCTCTCTATTAGCCATTATATGATAAATACGTTTTGAAAAGCAAGGGAAAATGTAAATCTGGGAAACATTGAACATTGATAAAAACTACAGAAACAAATGTAACGGATACCTCCTTTGAATATTCATTTGTTAAAGAGGCTGGACTCCTGCCAATGATTCAAGAGCTTTATCATATTGATGTGTGAGAGTTGTCCATTTAAATCGTGCGGTAATTATTTCAGGGCTAATCCAACTTGGCCAGAGTTTATCTTCCTTCACTTTTTTCGCAATCAGTTCCAGCTTTTCAGCAAGGTCTTTAGCAGTCCCATTATAGAAAAAATCCTCTGCCTTTTTATTTTGAGCAAGGTCGAGAATTTCAGGATATGAAAGGCGATTAGGTACAAGCGGGTACGCACCTGAGGCTACAGCTTCAACGATACTTATTCCAAAAAATTCATGATTAGCAGTAGAAACGACAACATCTGCATTACTTAAAATACTTTCATATTCCAAACGAGTTTTCTGGTAGCCCCAGTGTTCGATATTGTTTTTGAAATCCTCTTCGGCTGTTTTGAAAACTCCCGGGATATCTCGAAAGCTCTGGCCGATAACACTGATTTTGAATTCAACATTTTTACTCTTTAGAATTTTAAGAGCCTTGAAGAAATCCTCGGGATTTTTGTCATGTTCCCATCTCGCCGCCCAGAGGATTCTAATAGGCCCTGAATTTCTTTTGCTCCTGTCGGGAAAATCTGCTACGCCGGGATAATGAACTGATGATTTTTCCCGGATTTTTTTAATTACCTCTAACGGCTGATTGTCCGGCATGGATTTTAATAATTTCGCAAGGGCATCGAGAAAAGCATTCTTATGAAAATGCGAATTGAACCATACTGCATCGGCGGCCAATGTGCTGGTGAGATTAGTCATCGCGAATTGATAATCCCGCTCATCTTCGACACGAACGGGATAAGTTAATTGGTTTTCGTGAAAATATATAACTTTCGTTAAATCAGCGATTTCTTTGGGTGCAAGTGCGACAAATTCTGCGAGATTCAACATATCACTGCAAAATAATATGTCCCAGCTTTTGCCTTTTTTAAGTAAATCAGCCGATTGTTGTGCAAATGTGATTGCCGAGTGACGCATCCTCCATTTCCACTTATTAGCCGGCAGGGTAAGTATTGTCCAGTTATGTTTGCCGGTATTCGATAAGACGTCAATAAAGGCTTTATGACTACCGCCGTAATAGGATTCAAGTGCTAATATTTTCATATATACATATTACGCAATATATTACACATATCAAGTGTTCTCTTTTCATGCTTATTTCCCATTTTACTTCTGGCACGAAAAAAAACACCATATTGGGAGTAACATTTGGGATTGGATATTAAATATTGACTATTAGAACTCAATTTCCGAAGCTTGTTTAAATCTTGCTTGAGTTTACGATTCTTTGAACTACTCTTTAAGATATTTATTACAAATGCGGAAAAAGTTAATGTTATCGATAAGATATTAGAAGAGGCCTAAATAGATTGACGCTATTTTGAGATTGCGGGGTATTTTCACTGTTCGATCAAAAAAAGTAAAGCCTTGTAAGCTATTAACCTACAAGGCTTCACTAAACGAGGTCGAAGGGGCTCGAACCCTCAACCTTCGCAACGACAGTCCGAACATCGCGTTTGTAAGTGATTGTGAATAAATGGTTTATACTTGTAAAATAAAGACTTATGATGCTGGCCGAGGTGCAACCGGAACCTAACAGAAAGCCAAACGATCGCTTTTGGTGCAAATTTTGGCGCATCGACCGGTTCATGTAATCCATTATTATTACTAATAAGTTAAATTAGTGTCACCAACTATTGTTTTAAGATTTATATTTCTTGGAAACAAGCTATGATTTTTTCAAAGATTCGAAGATTTGAAGATTTTGATTTTTTTATAATGCAAATCTTCGGATTATATAGACACTTTTTTGAATCACAGCTTCAGAAAAAATACCTTCAATACTTTACCCGCCAATAAGCTACTAAATCAACCGACCACAATAAAATCTGATATCGATGTACAAAATATAATTCTTAATGGTTTTGGTAGTAGCATTAAATCGAATTCTTGACAATGGGTAGGGGTATACCTGTGACAAATTTATAAAAGCATACGTATCTAAAATATCTTCTCGATAGCTTCGATTAAAACGCTCAATATAGCTGTTTTGCTGTGGCTTGCCCGGCTCGATACGTCTGTGACGAATCCGGTGCATACAGCAAAACTTCCTGAATTCATGACTGGTAAACTCCGGACCGTTGTCACTGCGGATATATTTAGGATAGCCGCGTTCGGATGCTATAATATCGAGGCTGCGAATTATTCCTGGTGACGGCAAACTCGTATCGGCTTCTATTGTTAATGCTTCACGATTAAAATCATCTATCACGTTAAACGTCCTGAACTTACGGCCGTTACTTAAACTGTCACTCATAAAATCCATACTCCAGACTTCATTGGACATAACTGCTTTCGGCATTGGTTTGGGATCCTTTATTGCTATACGACGTTTCCTACGATGCTTGAGCTGAAATTCATTTTCCTTATACACACGATAAACCTTTTTGTGGTTCCATTTGAACTTCTTCCTGCGAATCGCATCGAATATCTTCGGAAAACCTCGCCTTGGACGTTCATCTATCGCCAATTCGATCTGCTTTCTGACTTCGGCATCATCATTGACTTTAGGCTCATAGTAAAAACTGCCACGGCTGATATTAGCTGCCTGACAGGAAGCTTTAACCGTCAAGCCCTCTTGGTTTGCCTGCCTGGCAAAAGCTTTTCGACCAGCAGGCGTTAGAAGTTTTTTTCAATCAATTCTTTTAGGATGTTATTTTCAAGAGATAGCTCGGCGTACATCTTTTTAAGCTTGTTGTTCTCTTCTTCAAGCTGACGCATACGCCTGATCTCTGAGCCGCTCATACCGGCGTATTTGCTCTTCCAGTTGTAAAATGTGCCGTTGGAAATGCCGTACTTGCGGCATATCTTTGCTACTGTCATCCCTGCTTCGGCTTCCTTGAGAATAGATAGTATCTTCTTCTCGTTAAATCTTGACTTCTTCATCTATGAGTTCCTTTCATAATATAACTATATTACTCCAGAACTCTCCAGTTTTCTATGTTCAATTGTAGGGGATAGCTACCCCAAGACTACAACTAAATCGAAAATATCGTTTTAAAACAGGTTATTTTTAAGCAGGAGAAAATCATGAAAAGTTCAATCAGAAAAACACGTTAAGACAAGTTTCCGCTTACGCTTCATCCGTCATGACACAATATTACAGGCAAATAATCTTACTGTAAGTTATCATAATGATCAAATATGATATATTAAATTCTATGTAGAGCTCTTTGTTAGTTTAATAATATTAATTTTGGATTAATGTCAATTTTAGCTTAATAATAGGGATATAAAATTAAAAAATACGTAGTTTCCACAATTGTATTTATTTAAAAAAACGTTATAATTTTTCTCGTTTTATTTTTTTAAATTCGCTCTATAAATAAATAGGAGTCTCATCCAATATATCGATATATTATAAGTTTTTTAAAAATATGTGTCGAACAATAAGGATATGAGAACAAAGTAGTTATTTGTACTCAATGTTGATATTTGTAAATAAGAGGAGGAGTTACAAAATGCGGATTTGCATCCCAAATTCATTTAGGTCTGTACTTAAAATCTGTGCAATCATAGCAATTTGTTCTTATTCTAATGCACAACAAATCATCCATTTAGAACCAGGCTGGAATACTGTATATCTGGAAGTTCAGCCGGAACCTGCTGATTGTTCCGAAGTATTTCAGGATATCCCAGTAAAAAGTATATGGATGTGGAATGCTCCGTCTTCATCAGAATCATATGTGAATATTCCTGTATCGCCAGACTCACTAGTTCCCTCAGACCAATGGCTTGGTTTTTTCAAAGACACTCCTTCTGTTTCAAATCTTCATAAGCTTTTGGGTGGTAAGGCTTACCTTATTAAATATGACGGGCAAGAAACCTATGAATGGCAAGTAAGAGGCACTCCGTGCCTTCCAAAAATATATTGGACACCTAAATCGTATAATTTTGTTGGATTTAATATAGAGAGTGACTATGATAAAGCATCCTTTATAAACTATTTTGAAAATTCGTCTGCACATATGGGGTCAAATGGATTCCATAAACCTGTTTTCGGACTTGTTGAGGACGAGTTGAATAATCAGTGGATTTGGAAGGATCTCACTTCTAATTATCAAACTAATGTTATTGAATCCGGTAGGGCTTATTGGATATATTGTAATTCACATTCAAACTTCGTAGGTCCTCTTGAGATTGATGTTGAGCAGGGTAAGGACCTGGATTTTTCATCTTTCCTTACAGAGCAGGACCTGACAATAACCAATGTAAGTCAGGACTATTGTACAGTAAGCGTTGCTCTTGAAGATATTAATGGAAGCAATCCACTTCAATATTCGGAAAAAGATCCCAACGGAAATGCGTATTGGGCTGATTTCAACAGCCCAATTAGTATTGTCAGATTACAACCTAATACCGAACATGTTCTTAAACTTCATATCAACAGGATGTTAGTGGATAAAGAACAGGGATTTGATGCAATGTTATCTATAAGTAATGATAAAGGGAGCATGATCAAAGTACCAGTTATGGCGACATGCCCAGATGAAACAGACTTTGAACTGTGGACAGGAACAGCGGTTATTGATGGCGTAAGTGAGATGGCTTCCTGGGACCCGGATCAGACAACTTCGGTATCGTCACCGTTTTACATCAGGTTAATCTTGTTACGTAAAAATGAAGAGGTTGGCGCACAATTCTATTTGCTCGATCAGGTAGCGGGAATAAGAGATACATCGGATAGTAACAGTTTGACATTGATTACCAATAAGGAAAGCTTATCCCAATACGCTGAATCGTTACATTCAAATAGTACACTCAATGGATTCAGGATTAGTTCAGCAGCTTTTTCATTTTCCCAGCCGCAGGAAGGCAATGTATTAGTAGGCGATTTTAATGATAATTCTACGCTTGTTTTTCAGAACATACAATCAAGCGATGACCAGAATCCTTTTTTTCATCGTTATCATCCTGACCATGATAATCTTGAGGAGATACCTCAAATAAAACGAACACTTACTCTCGATTTGGAAATGACACATGTGGAGGAGCAAATTGGTACCTACAGTGAAGTGATTCAAGGTCTTACCAACAAGGATATAGTTGTTTCAGGAACCTTAAAGCTAAAGCTCATCGCGCGTCCCAGCCAATGGATAAAATAGGAGAATTCGCATGCTCAAAGAAGATGATTCAGGATATACTATAAGCTTTTTTTTCAATTTTAAAGGTGGAGAGAGAACAAAAATGAAAGGACTATGTTTTCAGTCAATTTTGTCAAAGATATTAAACTGGGTATTACTACTTTTGACTACATTCTGTACCGGTAATTATTTGCAGGCCAGCTCAAATGATTATTGTTCCGTAGCGGGAAACTACTGTCTTCAATTTGATGGAAGCTGCTATATTGATCTTCATAATTCAGGGTATGATTTCAATGGAAACGGATTGACTATATCTTTGTGGACGAGAATAGATCTGAATTATCAAAACGAAGTAATGGGATTGGCAGGAAAATACGGTGATAGTGGATTCTGTTTATATTTTGATAACGGCCAGTTTGTCTTCATGGTGGGACGTCAGTCACAAAGCACGTTAATAAAAAGCCCACAAACATCGTATGCAGATGGCAAATGGCATCACGTCGCAGGGACATTTATAGAAAATGTAGGTGTTTTGTATGTTGATGGCAATAGAGTAAAAAGTGATAACGAAATAAAATTTCAAGATAGTAGTCAGGCTGCTTACATAGGCAAAAAATCCAGCAGTAATAATGATTCCCTTTTAATAGGGATGATTGATAATGTTCAATTCTATAAACAAGCTTTGGCACAAGAGCAGATCCAGGATGTATTGAAAGGAAATACCTTAGATAATATCAATCCAGCAAGCTATTGGCCGTTTGAAGAAGGTGTTGGGACAGGAACTGCTGATATCTCAGGAAATAATCATAATGGGACATTTGTTAGTGTCGGTGTTGGAGACAATATGCCCATATGGATAGATACTGAGCAGCTTTGCCATGAGAAGCCTGACAATCCTGATGATCCACCAGTAAATAGCATTGTCAAAGTCGATCCTAATTACGATGGTAATGATCCCAATATTGTAGATACTATTCAGAATGCAATTGGTAAGGGAAGGACTATTGAATTGTGTAATGGAGTTCATAAAGCTAATGATATTGAATTTACGGCTTTGGATTATCCTTTAATACTTCGGTCTGAAAGTGAGCATTCTGAACGCTGCATTATAGATTGTAATGATTTTGGAAGAGCATTTGATATCAGTGACTGTAACTATATTACTATTGAAGGGGTCACTTTTATTAGAGGTAAAGCAGACGAAGGAGGAGCCGTCAGGATCTGCAATACGCCCGTGAGCATTAGTAACTGTATTTTTACAGATAACAGTGCTGTATCTTCCAATGATGAAATAGGAGGCGGAGCGATTTCTATTGAGAAAACAGATAGTAATACATATGATGCAATCATTGAAGATTGCCGCTTCTTTGCAAATAACGCAGTGTCTGATGGCGGCGCGATAGTTTGCATTGGACAGAATCTGTCTATAAGTAATAGTTCATTTTATGAAAACAGTGCAACTGAAGGCGGGGCTATCGCCGTTTACGATTTACCATCTGAATTGAAACTGAACAATAACACATTCAATTATAACGAAGTATCCAGTTCAGGTGGTGCTATTTATAGCAAAGGTTGTGCTGTAATGAACGCTGTCAATAATGTTTTTGCTTTGAATCAGGCGAATTATGGTGGAGGTTGTTTCATATCAGATTGTAATGATCCTGATACCGCGTTTGTTAATTGTACATTCTCAAATAATTCGTCTTTGAAAAACGGTGGAGCTCTTGATATATACAATTCAAACCTTAAACTGATCAATAGTATCTTATGGGCTAATCAAATTTATGGATTGTCCCCAGAACAAGAAGGCAGTCAACTTTATATAGAGAATTCTGAAGTTTCGGTCAGTTATTGTAATATACAAGGTTGTGGTGGAGATTTTGAGTATCAAGATTCAGGATACGGTACAGATATTGGTGGTAATCTGGATACTGATCCTCTATTTGTGTTTGACGATAATCCTTTGCTAATGTGGAATTCGCCTTGTATCGATAATGGTACAGATACTCTCTTTGCCATGAGCACGACAGACCGTGACGGGCGTGAGAGAGTACTCGACGGTGATGACACTATAGGTTCACAAGTCGATATGGGTGCCTTTGAATATGATCAAGGTAATCCCGCTATTGGTATGAGTCCGCGTGTCTTCCATGTTAATGGAAATCCTGAGGTAGCATTTGTAGAAGCGCAGCTATTGGAGTTTAAGGGCAGCGGTCCGGAAACGGTTATTCCAGATTACATGACGTTGCCAGTATTCCACGGCTTTACTCCATTCTATGATTCTGAAGCTCCAGACGGAACAGAACAGTGGCAATGGCTTAAAAGCTATCGTGGCCCTGAAGACAATCTCAAAAGTTATACGCTTCAGCTTGATCCCAATGGAACCGTCGGACCGCATCTGGGCATGCTTAGTATTACAGAACCTAACGGTATTGCCATCCAATATTCCGATAAGGAAAATCCTACCAATTTTGATGCCCTGACCAGGGAGGTCTTCATATCTGCTCTTATAGGTAGAACCTTGTTTGTAGATAATAATTATGATCTCAATGAGATCACTTTAGATCCAGCTACACACTTTAATACGATTCAAGCGGCTATTGATAACGCTATCGATGGTGATATCATTAAGGTGGCTAACGGTGAATACTTGGGTGCTGGTAATACAAGTATTGATCTTAAAGGTAAAGTTATTTACATTAAGTCGGCAAGCGGGGATCCCACTTCATGCATCATTAACTGCGGCAATAAGGATTACGGGTTCCTATGTACAAAAAGTGAACAAAGTGACACACTGATTGAAGGGATTGGTATCAAAAACGCAAAAGAAGTGGGTATTCAGTGTTCACCTGGATCACCTACAATACGAAATTGCCGTATAGAAGACTGCAATGTGGGCGTTAGCCTTTCAACATCCAAGTCTCATATATATCAGTGTGAATTCTATGGTACAATAAGCCATAGCATAACAGTTACAGGAAGTAAATCATCACCTCGTATTCTTGGATGTAAGTTTGTTGACGCCAAATCCGGATTTAAAGGAGCAGCGGTTTATCTTTCAGAAAATATAGATGCGTTAATTACCGGATGTACATTTGAAGATTGCAATGCAAGCGATACCGGTGGAGCTATCTATGATAACGGATCTCAACAAACTACAATTCGCGATTGTCAATTTAAGGATTGCAGGAGTAATAAAAATGGAGGAGACATATATCTCAATACACCGGTAGATGCACAAGTGGTTAATTGCACATTTACCAGTTCCGATACTAATAAAAAAACAAACAATGGTGGGGCTATATTTATCCAGGATGGATCTGCTGAAATTAATAGTAACACTTTCTCAAATAAGAATGTATCGTATGCTGGCGCGGCGATATATCTTTCAGGAGATAACTCTACCAAAATTGTTAATAGTGTTTTTCATCATAATTCGGCTACAAGTTTTGGTGGAGGTGTATTTACAGACACTGCCAGCGAAGTTTCTATATACAATTGTACATTTTATGACAATAAAGCTACCAAAGACTCCAATGACATCTACTCGCAAGGCGAACTTGAACTGCGAAATAGTATTCTCTGGAGTGAAAAGCCAGGTGACCGCCTTCATGTAGATCCCAGCAAAAGTGTCATTGAGTTCTGTACAATCAGAGATCAAAATGACCTTACAGAAATTTCAGCATCTAAACCTAATTGGGGCCAATGGTTCCGAAAGACTTTTGAAGGTAATATCAACCAAGATCCCAAATTCGTCAATGCCACGAATACAAACCAAATAGATCTTCGCTTGCGTGCCGGATCTCCATGTATTGATACGGGCTGTGATATTGACGGCATTTATGCAGATCGTCGTGGATCCTTGCGTCCAATCGATGGAGATGACCAACCTAAAAAAGTTGTTAATAACGATATGGACATGGGATCATATGAATACTCTGGTTACTATGGTGGCAGCCGCGATTCTACGGTCAAAGCTTTAGCCGATGTGCATATTCCTGCTTTTGCCCGGGTGGGCAACGAATGCCAGCTCCACTGGACTCATAACCAACCTGCCTTTCCCCATGACCTTCGTGTGGAGCAGGCGCCTACATATGAGGTGGATATTTTCCTTCAATCAATGAATGGTTTGGAAAAAGTATTCCTCACAACTTTAGAGATATCCTCCAGTGTTCCTCCAAGCGGCGTTTACGATCCCAACATTGTTTTTAAGCCCTCTCATGTTGGTCAATGGAAACTTCTTGTTGCTTTGCATGAAGATAACAGCCAGTTCGAGATATCTTCGGGTAGTTGCTATATCGCAAGCAGGGAACCGGAAATCTTTACTGTTGGAACAGAGGTGGTATTGAAGAACTGGGATCAGCTATCCCAATTGAATCGTACTATAAAACCAGAGATACAAGACAGCTTCGAGAACGCCTTCTTCTGGAGCGATTATGCTAAGCGACTATATATAAAAGCCCGTGTGGCAGGTGCCTTGATCACATGGAAAGATCGATACGGTGACTCTATCCATCAACTGGTTACAGCTGACTATCCAGAAGACGGAAATGGTTCAGGAAAGGCCCAGGTTTATTTAACCGAATCTCCTGACGTTGAACTTTTACCTGAAGGTAAAAATAAATTTCAATATGTGGAAGTTGTACACACTGAATCTCATGTCAAGGGCAATATCACAGGAGGTTCCAAATTTACAACCGAAGATAATGATGGTTATTCTGTACTGTTGTTTGGGACGGATTCCCACTACAATTTTGTGCCCACATTTAAGGTCGTCCACACTGTTAAGTGGGTAGAAAAAGAAGAACCTGGTGAAGCTATTATTGGTGCGGAATTAATTTATATAGATCCCAATGAAAAGGGATGGATTTATAATGAGGTATCTCCATACGATACACAAATTTATGATCGAGATACCTTGTCAGGGCAAATTGTTCCAGTCAATACAAACCTTGCAGGCCACCAAAAGGAACTAATCGTTTTTTGGTATAAGACAGACCAATCTACCCAGATTCAGTGGCCTACTAAACCGGTTCGGTATAATATTAGCTGGCCCACACTCTCTACAAATCCCAAATTGGAAAAAATCGTAATTGCCAGTGAAAAGGGATCAGAGGTTTATGGTCAGAATGCATTTAATAACAATTACTTAAACGTTCAAATATATAACCAGCCGGATCCCGTTCTTCCAGGATATAATCCCAATGAGGAGCATGCTTTGTTTAAGGGATCCAAGACAGTTTCAGGGGGTCAGACTATCTATGCTTTACGAAACGATTTAAACCGAACGGATCCAAATGGATTTGTGACATCTGCTCCCTATGTATTGGTAAAGTATCAACAACCCAATACCGGCAAATGGACCTATCGTGTCTTTAAGGTAGATGTGGAGGATGCCAATTTCCCTCTCCAAGACACATCGACAGCCGGTACCCAGATTCAGCCCCCTTATCCTTTGAGTGAAATCAAGACGCAAACCTGTATGGACAAGTCTTTTGGTGATCCTGATGCTACAAGTTGGTGGAAGGATCGCAATAAGGTTATCTGGGCACGTCACGCAACTGAGGAATCCAAGGGGGTGAACATTTATTGGTACTACCCATTGCTGGACGGATTCTGGTACGATTTGAATGCGGATGGCTACCAGGATGTTACCATTAACACGCCATTGCCATGGTTAAGTCATGTATCAGGAAATGCGGATGTAAACATACCGCTTCCGGTGGCCTATAATATAAACTGGCCTCACGAAGTAGCAGAACTCTCCGTGGGTGAAACAGTTATGAAAGCCAAGGCCAAGGAAAATGGTCCGGGATTGCCTGATATTACCGGGGCTGGCAGCGTAGAGATTATATATGACGAATCATGGGCTAAAAACCAAAAACGCAGTGTGCAACTGATTGATCCGATGCGCGAGTATTCTGTAGAGTTGAAACGGAATGACTTTCCCAGTGAAATTAATGTTCGTAATAGCAAAGGACGAGATGTTTTTGTGGATATACCATATCACCTGCGTATGCGACTGACCTATGATTCGCTGAAGGAACAGCTCTGTTTCGCAGGGTACTTTAATGATCGGGTGGATGGAGAGCCATTATTATTGCCCAATATTATGACCGATCGTGAAAAGCAACGTATCCAGGAACTTGGTTTTGCTTCTAAAGTCGAAGAATTATACAATGAGAGCCATCAACAAATAAATCAATATGATCCGAACATTCTAACGAGTCAATACAAAGCGGTTACCGCTGGTTATGCGCAGGGTACGGGTTATGTGACCGTGGCCTTAAACAGCGATAAAAGTTGCAAAGGAAATCCTGTGGAACTACGAATCCTGAAGGTTGTTTGTCCACCTTACAGGGGAGAAGTTAAGATTATACTGCCGGACAATCCCTTTGACGAAAAAGTTACATTCAGACATGGTGGCGATTTTGCCGGGCGGTCGGGCGATCTGGAATTTATGTGGAAATATTCCATGGAAAAAGACGAGCCATCTGTAGTGGGCTTACTGACCGCACCTACCTGGTACGATTACCCTACGATACCCCATGATGGTATAGGATCTGTTGATATTACTTTGGAAGGTTCTGGTATCCAGGTTCTTCAGGATAAATGGGTGACATGTCGTTATCGTTACTTAGATTCCGATTCTCCTTGTAATAATATATGGAGTGAATGGACAGAGCCTCGACACTATGACAACTGGGTCAAACGTGTGCGTGATGAAATCAATGAGTATGACCAGCGTTATGATGATTTCTATGATGTCATGCCTAACACTACCGTGGATATGATCGCCCAGGTGGGTGGTCCCTATGTCAGCGAAGTATCTCTGACCTACGATTCGGATAATCTTAACAATATGGGATTGCTTTCATTTTATCAGAGCATTCTGGAACGAGCTAAGATGTTGAGTATCGACGATGGTATCAAGAACGATCTGGCTAATGAAGCTATTCTGATGGCAGCAGGTCGTGTGGCTGATATGTATACCCTGTTGGGTAATGAGTCCTATGCGGACGCTCAAGATCCGACCATTGGTTTTAAAGCGGACAGCGCCGACATCATCAGCATGGGGCCGAGTGTTTTCTGCTTCCAGAATCAATTGCCAACCCTTCTGGATGAGGAGTTGGCCCTGTTGCGGGGTGTGCCGCAGGATGAGGGATTTCCAGTTTATAATCGTCTAACATGGAATTTCGTAAATGGATTGGCTGATCCGGTATATGCTCTAAACTATAATATTTCGGACCGCGATGATAGCGGCAGCATCAACGAATTAGATGCCAAGAATAAATATCCACAGGGCCATGGCGACGCCTGGGGTCACTATCTCTCCGGTATCAAAATTTATTATGACTTACTTAATAATCCCAATTATAAATGGCAAACACGTTCCGAGACTATGACTCTCACTGGTATTGATAGGGACATTGAAGTTGACTACTGGGATGAGCGGCGTTTTGCCGGGATTGCTGCTGCAAAGGCACAAACTGGATTAGCAATTGTAGATAAGACTTTCAGGCAAGCTTACTGCGATGATCCGGTTGAGCAATTACTTGGTTATCCAGACAATAATGAAGATCGAGCATGGGGAGTAACGGATTGGGCTCAGCGCACCGGACAGGGGGCCTATCTGGACTGGGTGGCGGGCAATGCCATCCTACCGGCCACCAGTGACAAAGAGGGCATCCAGAAAATCGACCGCACCACAGTTCTTGAGCTGGATGAGATTGCTGCCATTTTTACGGACATTCAGGCAAAGCTCGATCAGGCCGATGCAGGTCTTAATCCTATGGGACTCAGTCAGGATACCATCCCCTTTGACATCAATCCCAGTGAACTCGTGGATAAGCAGGGCAATCCCACTGGCCGAACCCACTTCGAGCAGATCTACGACCGGGCCATGCAGGCCCTAAACCTGACTGCAACTGTCTTTAACCAGTTGAAAACCTATTCCCAGGCCCTGTATGCACAGCAAGACAGCCTGGAATCTTTCAAAACCAATGTGGCGGATCGCGAGGCTGATTTTAACAGCCGCCTGATTGAGATATTCGGCACGCCCTATGAAGAGGACATGGGAGTTGGAGGTCTCTATAAACAAGATTATGATGGTCCGGACCTCTACCATTTTGACTATGTTGATTCTACTGATCTTATGGGATTGTCAATTGACGACTTGGATGAAGTCAGATATAAATTCAAGGATTTTGATGTGGATGATGATGGAGTTTTGGTTCCATATGTTCTGGATGTAAACTTTGTCATGTCAACTGATGGATACGGTATTATCAAACCTCGGGAATGGACCAGTAAGCGAAGCAGTCCGGGAGAAATTCAGTTTTCACGTTCCGATCTCTTACAGTCGCTTATGCGATTTGAAAAGGGAATGGTGGACTACGACAATATGCTCAACCAGATTGAGGATCAGTCGGAACTCTTGCAAGCCCAGTACAATCTCAATGACCAGGAGATTGCAATTCTAAATCGAGTTCAGAATACGCAGATATCGCTAAATGATGCGATTAAAGGATCACGCAAGAAACAGTTACAATTTAGAACTGTAGCAAGACAAAATATAATTGTGGCAGATGCATTGACAGAATATTTTCCTAAGATTGTAGGTATTGCTAGTGATACTACATCTGTTGCAAGAGGAGTTATTAAATTTGCAGCTGCACTTATTAATGAATCTCTGACAATCGCAGCCGATAAAGAGTCCCTCAGTGAACTTGATTTTCAACAAGCCAAGGAACTTGAATCATCTGAAAGTAATATTGAATTGACAGGATTACGTTCCGCACAGGCGGCTGAACAGCAGCTCAAGCAGCTCGAGCAACTGATCCGCTCGGAAGCATCAATGCGTTTAGAACTTTACAATCTCTATAAAGCTATGGACCAGGCAGCCGATCGCTATCGATCCGCTCTGGCAAGAGGGCAGCGATTATTGGAAGATCAGTTGCGTTTCCGTAAACAGACCGCTGCTAATGTTCAGAACTATCGCTATAAAGATATGGCTTTCCGTGTCTTTAGAGACGAAGCTGTACAGAAATACACAGCACAGTTCGACCTTGCAGCCCGTTATGTGTATCTGGCAGCTCAGGCCTATGACTATGAAACCGCCTTACCCGAAACCGACCCTCGCTCCGGGCGTCAAATTGCCCAGGAGATTTGTCGCCAACGAACGCTCGGTGATATCAGTCAGAATATTCCCTTACCAGGTCAGGGACTGGCCGGGGTCATGTCCAAGCTGAGGCGGTATTTCTTCGATGAATTCCAGGGACTCATGCGTTTCGACAATCCCCAGGTGGAAACCACGTCATTCTCAGTACGCTGGGAGTGCTTCCGCATTCCTTTAGGTAGTCAGGATCCAAATTGGCTGGATCCCAATGAACACTTGAAGTATCAATTCAGTTCACTGGAACCGGATATGTGTTGGCAGGAACTATTAAAACATTGCCGTGTAGAGAATCTTTGGGACGAATGCCCTGAGTTTGCGCGTTATTGTAAACCTTTTGATGAAGTCAGGGATGAGCCCGCGTTGGTGATTCCTTTTGAAACCAAGGTCGCCAGCCGTCTTAACTTTTTTGGTAAGAACTTGGAAGGCAATGACTCACATTATTCACCCACGAACTTCGCCACCAAAGTCTATTCCGTGGGAATTTGGCTTAGCAATTATGATACGAGCATGATTACACGCACGCCCTATGTCTATTTGATTCCTATCGGATCGGACAGCTTGCGTGTTCCATGGGGTGACATGAGTGATTCCGGTATACGCACTTGGCACGTACAGGAACAGGGGATACCGCAGTTGTTGTCACTGGTGGATGTAGATCCAACGCAACCCGGTTGGATTCCCCTGGTTGATAGTCTTCAGACAAGCTATGCTGGAGTTCGTCGCTACAGTGAATTTCGCGCGTATCCGGACGGAAGTTTTGCCCCCACTGATATGACCTATGACAGTCGTCTGGTGGGTCGAAGCGTATGGAACAATGAATGGCTCCTGATCATTCCCGGCGCCAGTCTGCACAACGATCCCAAGGAAGGCATTGAACGATTCATATACGGTGCCCCCATTAACGGCGATCCGGATAACCGTACTGGATACGGGATTACGGATATTAAGCTGTTTTTTAAAACGTATTCGTACATGGGATATTAAAAAGGTATTAGGAGAAAAAGAGCTAATTGGATTTGACATGAAGTTAGAGCTTAATTTGAATCCATAATAATATACGGTTTAGTAATGATGATAATGAACAAATACAAACAGATTATACAAAAGCTGCGACAATTTTACGCAACCTCTGTTTGTATTGCTATATTACTTTCGTTATCTGCTTCTTCTCATGCGACAAATGATGAACAAACCGAGAAGCCCGACAAAAACGGTGTTTCGACCAATGTTATTTCGCTTCCTTCCCCTCCTGGTTCTATTAAGGGATTGGGCGAGGCCTTCAAACCTATGCTCAATACAGGGACCGCCAAGTATGCTGTTGCGCTTGAAGTGCCTCCCGGACCCAAGGGACATGCACCGGAACTGGCCTTGACCTATGACAGCGGCCGGGGCACCGGGCCGTGCGGCATAGGCTGGAAGATCGGCCCGGGGGCGATTCAACGGCAGACGAACAAGGGATTGCCCTTGTATGTAGATGCTTCCAATAACCAGGACTATAATCACGATGGTACTATAGATGATCCAAATGAAATAGATACTTTTCTTGGACCTGATGGTGAAGAGTTGGTGGAATTGGTGGGTGGTACTTTCCTTGCCAAGATCGAGAATGCTTTTGCTCGCTATCGCCGTAATGGTTCGGGCTGGGAAGTGTATTTAAGAGATGGAACTCGTCTGGAGTATGGGTTGAGCTCTGCTTCGCAGATTACAGATAGCTCAGGTAATAGAATATTTAAATGGCTTCTGGAAAAAAGTACTGATACTAATGGCAATACGATTCGTTATACTTACTTTAATGAGATGGAACAAGGTTTCGAGAACTCGAAAAACCAGAAGTATCTGAGAGAGATTCGCTACGGAACTGGAGAGGATCCTTGTAACTATTATGTGATTCAATTCCAATACCAGGATAGAGATGACTGGTACACGGATTACAGTTCGGGATATGCAATTCGTACAACCAAATTGTTAAAATCTGTAATAGTTGGATATCAAATAGAAGCATTCACAAATTTCAACTTTGAATCCGGAATATTGAATCTTGAGCCTATAACACTCATCAGACGATATGATCTTGATTATGAAGACGGCCTGTCATGCAGTTGTCTTATTAAGATTACACAGGTTGGCTCAGATGGAGTCAGTACATTGCCAGCCATAACTTTCACTTATATTGACGAGTTCATACAGAAGGAAACAGTGAATGCAAAGATTGAGTGCTGCAATACACCTTCGATAGTTTTGGATAGTGAATTATCAGAGTTAGTTGATCTAAATGCTGATAGCCTGCCGGACATTTTAGTTACTGATTATACTGGTGGCCGCCATACAGCTTTTATGAACCTTGGAGTCGATGAAACCAGTGGTAAGCTTTGCTGGGATCAGTCACGTACAATAAATGGTCAGGATGGTTTTTCTACTTCTTTGGATCTATCCAGTAAGGCAGTTCACTTAGCTGATATGGATGGTGATGGTAAGGCTGATCTGGTCTATAATGGACCTTCGGAAGAAATATTCTATTGCAGCAATACAGGCCGCGGAAGCTGGGGACCTCGCCGCTCGATGAGTATCCAGAGTATCAAACCTCCTACACCATATTCGGATAAGGACATAAGAATATCTGATTTTGACGGCGATAAATGTATTGATGTAGTAAGAAGTACTACTACAGGTTATGCCTTATGGTTTAATCGTGGAGAGGGACAGTACAGCGGTGAAGTACGTACCAGTGGAGCTGTATATAATGGGCAGGTGATACAGTTTTCCGATACAGCCGTGCATCTGGCCGATCTCAATGGTGACAAACTCAATGACGTGGTGCAGGTCAAACCGAACCACCTGATCTTTTGTGCACATATGGGTTTTGGTCGCTATACGACAGGCCGGACCATCTCCATACCGGACAGGGTCCTGACCAGCGGACCCAACGGGCAGGTCGAACGCGCGACTCTCGAAGATATCAACGGAGATGGCCTGGCTGATCTGGTTGTGGAACGTGCCACAATCAATACGTGCTGGATATGGCTAAATCGCGGAGAACAAAAAGATGGATGCATAGCGTTATCTGCCTGCATAGTGATACAGGATATGCCTCAAGTACGTGACAGCCGTATGGTGACACGCTGGGCCGACATGAACGGTAATGGAACAACCGATTTGATCTATGCCTGCTCGACCAGTAATACACGTTTACAGATAGTTGATTTAGGTCTGTTAGTGCGTGGTGACATTCCCCCCAATATGCTGGCCAGCATAGATAATGGCCTCGGATCCAAAACTCGTATCGATTATTGCTGTGCTACGGACATGTATGTTAAGTCGCAGGGCACGGACGAGGCATGGCAATCGCTGCTTCCTATACCGGTCCATGTGGTCAGTGCCGCAGAGGTTCAGGTTGCCACCCTGACAGGTGCGGACTATTATGAAACCACTTACGAATACAAGGATGGTTATTATGACCCGAATGAAAAAGAATTCTGGGGCTTTGCCAGGGAAGAGACAACCCAGTTCGGTGATGACTCGGCTCCAACGGTCTTTACAGCCAGTGAGTTCCACACCGGCGTACAACATGAATGCCTCAAGGGCAAGGTCAAGTCCCTTGATGTACACGACAGTCAAAAACGCTACACCCGGCAAGAAAACACATGGGATTTTAAAGTCCTGTATCAGGGCATCGACGGAAGAGATGTAGCCTTTGCCTACAACACCCAGACTCTGAGCAGTATCTATGAGGGGCTGGCGACTCCCAAGTATTTATTGAGTCAATATAAAGTGGATGACTGGGGGCATGTGATTGCAGAACTTAACTATGGAGTGGTTGGCGATCCGAATGATAAAGAGACCTATACCGAGCTTAATGATGAAATATTGGCCTACACCACCTACGAGCCTAACACCTCAGCGTGGCTGCTGGATTTGAAGATGAAGGAAGATGTCAATGACTATAGTGGTAATCCTCAAGCTTTGCAAAGATATACCTACGACTCAGCCGGTAATCTCCTGAGTCAGGAAGCATGGCTGAATACTGACAATAACTGGATTTCTGTCGTACGGAATGTATATGACGGATTTGGCAATATCATTCGTATCAAAAACGCAAATAATCACTACAGGGAAATAAGCTATGATAGTCTCTTGAATATTTATCCGACATCCGAATTGATTATAACAGATAACGATCCAAACCATGATCTTGTATTAAATGTTGATTATGATTACGGCTACGGCCAGATATCTTATGCGAAAGATTTCAGCGGAGCCGAAACGTATTTTGATTATGATGTATTTGGCCGCTTGATTGCAATTCACAAACCGGGCGGAGCTTTGAGTAAATATGAATATAACTTAGGCAGTCCTCTCAGCAGCATTTCCACAAAAACTTGTTATAATAATTCAAACGATACATTCGATAGCACTTTATATTTCGATGGTCTGGGACGTAAACTCGGTTCCAAAATTGAAGCGGCTCCCGATCCTTATTCCGGTTTGAATCGATGGCGTTATGTCGATGCAGTGACCTTTAATCAGCGTGGATTGGAAAAAGAAAAATACTTGCCTTATTTCACTGATTCTAATAGCTATGAATTACCTGACCTTAATCAAAGCTATGTCGCTATGGAATATGATGCGATGGATCGTGTGATTAAGACAATTAATCCTGATGGTACTTTTTCAAGTGTTGTATATAAACCTCTCACAGAAAATCTCTATGACGAAAATGATAATAATGACGTGACATCGACTCCGAAAACACTCGTATATGATGGACAGGAACGGCTAATTAAAGTAACTGAACGAAACCGGGAACTCGGCAATTTTTATGACAAGACCTATAACGTTAATGAGTACATCACTACCTATAACTGGACTACGCTTGGCGATTTGGAACGAATTACTGATGCTCATGGAAATGTCAAAAAGCTCCAATACGATTCATTACGGCGTAAAACTTTAATGAATGATCCTGACCGCGGGTATATGTACTATACTTATGACCCGGTTGGTAATTTGATTAGGACAAAAGACGCAAAGGAACAGGAGATTGAATACCGCTATGATTCTGCTGAACGTATTCTCGAAGAAGACTGGCTCGATTACAAAAATGGCGGCGTAGAAGTTCAATACAATTATGACAGGCCGCAGAATGGAAACGATCCAAACACACGAGGTAAGCTCGCTTATGTAAAGGACCAGGTCGGCATAGTTAGCTATCAATACGATGCACGTGGCAATATTATTAAAACCATACGAGGTATAGAAGACACAAATGCTTTGGATAAAGATTATATCACGAGTTATACATACGACCTTATGGATCGTGTCCAAACTGTTGTCGCTCATAACGGCCAAAGTACTGATTACTATTATGATAATGGTAATTTTGTAAAAGCCATTACAACGGCTGGTTCGAATATTATCAGCTATATAGATTACACAGCCGCTGGCCAACAAAAGAGTATTGATTTTGGTAACAATACCTGTACTAATTTTGATTATGACCAGAGACAACGTTTGTCAAGGCTCAATACATATTCATATAATGCAGGCAGGGATTTACTAAGTTATAGTTACAAATACGATCCCGTTTCCAATATAATTGATATTAATGATGAACGTCCTTTATTAGAGCAGGAACGATACAATACCCAGAAATTTAATTATGATGACCTTGATCGCCTGATTTCAGTTCGTTATCCTCATATCAATAATTTCGATCAGGATGTTAAACAAATCGATTACCGCTACGATGCTATCGGCAATATGCTCTACAAATCCTCACCGAACTCTGTAGGACATATCGATGATGATTATAAGGTCAATATCGGAAAAATGAACTATATTGGCGGCAGATTTGAACGTATTGGAAGAGAGATTAACTATTTGCCTGGTCCGCATGCTCTTACTTCTACAGACAAAGAAACCTATCAATACGACCGTAACGGCAACATGACACAAATTGAAGATGCCAATTGTACATGGGACTATCGTGACAGGCTTGTGACATACACAAAAAATGGAATAGAGGCGCACTATACCTACGACTATACCGGCCGCCGAATTATTAAGCAAGTCAATGACGTTAATGGTGTAGCCACGAATACTATCTATCCTGATAAAACCTTTGAGATACGGCCGGATAGTCAGGAAATCTTTTATGTATTTAATGGTGATAGCCATATTGCCCAATACAATAATAAAGACCAAAAGTGGCTCTACTATCACACCGACCATCTTGGCTCCTCAAATGTCATGACTGATGGAAATGGAGAAATTGTTCAGGAAATGGCTTACTATCCCTTTGGTTGCACTCGAAATGAATACAATCCCATAGAAGGAAAAGCTAATTATGGCTTTACTGGCAAAGAGAAGGATGATGAGAGTGGATTGCAGTATTTTGAGGAGAGATATTATTTACCAAGACAGGGTCATTTTATTTCTGTAGATCCACTATACGCTGAAAATCCAATTCCAAGTAGATCTAAATCAAACCGATATAGTGATTTAATAAAACCTCCAAACTGTAATATGTATTCATATGTCCATAACAATCCTATTAGGTACATTGACCAAAGTGGGACAAAGTTAACTCTGTTAAAAAGAGACAGACAGGCTTTGATGACATCGTTGCAGGCTTTAACTGATGATAAACTTGGTTTGAAAGGAGGAAAAGTTGTAATATTGGAGAGTCACGATGGAGGGAGCAAGCCTAAAGGAACCGAACTTATAAGAAGACTGATCAAAAACACAGATTATGAAGTTGTGGTAGGGTCCACTGATGGCCGAATATGGCAGAAGGATATTAGTCAGAATGATGCAACAAATGGTGTTGGTACTAGTTCGATTATCTCATTAAATCTTAGCAAAATATTTACGTCGTTAGAGTATAGTTACAAAACTGGTAGACTATATTCAAAGAGTTTGAGCCTAAATAAGAGTCAAGTAATATCTCTAGGACATGAGTTAATACATGCAGAACGATCAATGCGAGGAAAAGCGATTAATTATAAGTTATGGGGAATGGATTATTACATTGATAGTCTGGGTAAACTCACACGAAATTACTATCAGGTAGAGGAAATGGCAACAATTGGTCTTAAATATGCCACGCCTGATGATATAACTGAAAATATGTTGAGAGGAGAGCAAGGTCTTAGTGTCAGAGGGACCTATTAATATAGATAAATAGGGACAGCCACGAATGGCGGGACTTTAAGGTTATTAAGAAAAAAGGTCTCCCGTAACCGATATAGAAGTTAACGCTAACTCTAATCGGAAAGGAGA
>JAFGPS010000195.1 GCA_016936075.1 Sedimentisphaerales bacterium
ATACTGGGTAACGAAGCATTTATAAACAATAAATGGTACAAGGAAGGTGACATGGTTCAGGATGCTAAAATTGTATCAATCGAACCTACACAGGTCACAATAGAATGGGATGGAAAGAAAACTGTTTTACGTCCTCTTGGTGCTAATGTCGCTTCAAACGGAACAAGTGGAAATGCTCCCCCCAGACCAGAAAACATTATAACCTCTGGCCGGAGAGCCGTTTCAATTGTACCACCTGCGCAGGGACAACCTCCCGATGAAACTCCCAGTCCAGACGTAGTTATAATGGAACCACCTTCACAAGATCAAATGCCGGATGAAATTAAAAATGCAATGGAGCAAATGAACCTTCCAAATATGAGCCCGGAAATGCTTCAAAATATGAGTGAGGAACAAAGGAAACAGTTCGAGCAAATGATCATGCGGCGTATGGAAATGAACTGAAACTAAAAAATATAATCCCCGGTAATCGCTGGGATATTTAAAATGAACTATAAAAAAATCAAATTTAATCGAGGCACATAACATGAAAAAATCAAACAAAATAATCTCAATAATATTCAGTATAATTGCAATACTTCTTATTATTATTGAAGTTCGTTTTTTGTCTCCCATGCCCCAGCCGTCGGATGAATCGCTCAGATTAGGAGAACCGCGAATAACTTCCGAGCAAAACACTCCATCAAACCAGGAAGAAGAAAATCAGGAAGTTTCCGAACCTGATTTTTCCAATGAACCTGACGATAGAAATACATCTGAAGAGAATGCTGCTTCGCCTGACTCAAATCAACCTAACGACAATGAACAGAAAGAACCTGACAAAACAGAAGATATAGGCGATCCTAATGATCCTCTGGAGGCAGTCCATATCAATAATATGGAAATGAAAAATATCATGTCTAAGCTTATGGATTGGACTGGCAAGAGTATTATTCCTTCCAATGAAGCTATGAAAGTTAAAATCACTGTTTTTACACCCAAAAAACTTCCAAGAAGCAAAGCCCTTCAGCTTATCTACAGCGCACTGAAAGAACAGGGTTATATCGTTGAGGAATACGACGACGATACACTCAGAATAAAACAGATAACAGATGCAACCAAACTCAGTATGGTCCCGATAATTGACTCAAACACACCGCTCGCTGCTATTGAAAACAAAGAACAGATTGTCCAGAAATTCTTTAAGCTCAATAATTACACACCTTCACAAATGGGACAAGTTCTTATACCTATGCTCGGCGAGTATGGAAATCTCAGCGCAGATGACGACACGAAAATTCTGGGAATTATTGATACAGTTCGTACTCTCATGCGAATGGAATCAGTAATCCAGCAATTCGATACATTGACGGCCGAGCCAATGATCGAAGATATTTTTGAAATACGCTATCGAAAACCTTCAGAAGTCATTCAGTTACTTCAGGTACTTATAACAGAAAACAGCAGTTCCGGATCATTGAAATATTTAACCGGTAATAATAGTCAGAGTAAACCTGAGCAAAACACACCTGTTCCGCCTGCTCCTAACAAAAATAAAACTCCTTCTCGAAGTCCCGCCGGGGCAAACAAAAGCGGCGGCTCAGCAACATCTGTAACAATAGGAACCGGAAGAACGCCGCCAACATTTATAGCTGAACCAAGAAACAGTTGGATTATCGCAAGAGCAACTGAAACAGATATGGAATTAATTCGCCATTGGGTAGCAAAACTCGACACCCCCGCTACTATGGTAGATGAAAACACGCCGCTTGCGAGTATTGAAAATAAAAACCAGGTTGTACAAAGATTTTTCAAGCTCGAAAATTACAGTCCGACATTAATGATGCAATTAATAAGACCAATGTTAAATAATACTGGTTACGTAAGTGCTGAAGAAAGCACAAGAACATTATTAATAATGGACACTGTCGAAAGCCTGATTCGTGTCGAAGGTATTATCGAAAATTTCGATGTGCCCGGAACCGAACAGGCAGTTGCAAATACATACAATCTTCAATACGCTGACCCGTCGGAAGTTGTACAATTAATTACAATGCTGCTAAGCCAGGATGGTTCCAATTCAAGAAGCAGCTCTGGAATTAGTATTCGTTCATCTGGTGGCGGTATAGTTATAAGTTCCAGCGGCCGGAGTTCTTCATCGGGCAGTTTCATGCCCGCTACGTCAAGTGCGATGTTAGGAGGAAGCAGAATCCCGGTAGTAATGATTCCATACCCGGATCGCAAACAAATAATAGCACGCGGCCCTGCTGAAGCAATGCAGCAAATCGAAGAATGGATAATAAAGCTTGACCAGAAAGAGAGTCTCGATAGAGAATATGATCTTATAGTCCCTCAATTTATCGATGTCTCTGAAGTATCATCAAGAATCAGTTCCATGCTAAGTCAAATGCCAGGGCAGGAGATACGAAAAAGTGTACTTATCCAACCTCTTACAAAAGACGGACAAATTATGATTTTCGGCAAGAAAGAAATGCGAGACATGATAAAGAAACTCATCCTTGAAATAGATATTCCACCGGGAGTATTCGAAACAAAATATTTCAAGTTAAAACATGCTGATCCTGATATGATTAAAACCAGGATAGATGAGTTATATAGCGGGACATATAGCGGAAGCGGCAATTCTAATACTACTCGTTATTATGTTTACGAATATTATTACGATTCATATAACAGCGGCGGAAGCGGTTCGTCTAAAATGTCAAAAGATTCTGTAAGAGTTATTTCTGATCCCGCATTGGGACAGGTCACTGTAATAGCTTCAGAAGATAATATGAAAAAAATTGAAAAGCAAATCAAGGAATGGGACATTCCGATAGATGCTGAATCACTCAGACCAAGATTTCTCGAACTCAGAAATGTTGACCCGGTTAAAATGGCACAATTCCTGACAACTTTATTCTCTCAACCATCCAATAGCGGAATGTCATATTCGTCGTACAATAGTTATGACGATTCGGAAACAAAAAAGAAAATTGTCGGGCCGCTTTATGGACAATTAACTTTCGAGTATATTCCCGGAACAAAAAAGATTATTGTAATAAGTAAAATTCCGGAAGCGTATGATATTATCGAAAAACTCGTACTTGAAATTGATAGCGAAGAAATGGCGGAAGTACCAACTGTTGTGCCGCTTAAATTTGCGAATCCGGAAAGAATTTGCGAAATTCTGAATGCAACCTTCAGTCAACCCGGAGCTTCTGTAGAAATTCTTCGTTCTGAGAACGGCTTAAGTCAATATTCAATGGAAAGTGAATCAGGCTCGACAAATAATAATAATAATTCAAATAATAATAATTCAAGAGATGGATACACTCCCTGGTGGGGTACATCAGTATCACGTAATACAACCGACGATGAAAGACCTATTAGCAATGTAATAGGAAAAATCAGATTTGTACCAGAAACTCGTACTAAATCCATCCTTGTTCTTTCGCCGCCTGAATTCGTCAAAAATATTATAGCTCTGATTGACGCTCTCGACAGGCCGAGTAAACAGGTGATGATAAAAGCGGTCGTTGTAGAAGTTGACCATAAAAACCTAAGCTCACTTGGAGTGCAGTTGGCAACCAATCCGAGTGCGTTCGGGTCTCTTGGAGAAAACTCATTAATCGCATTAAACGCATTACAGCAGCTTGACACACATGGTTCGTCAAATTTTGGAGCATCCGGTGCTCAAGGAACGGTAGTTACAAACACTTTAAGCGCTAACATTTACGGCCTGCTCGATTTTCTTGAAAAGAAAGTGAACGCAAAGATTCTGAACCAGCAGACTATGTGGACACAGAACAATGAAGAAGCGAGCTTCTTCAAAGGCGATAGAGTCGCCTTTTATACTGCGGCAACAACTGGTACTGGTACATCAACGCAGAATGTTGAATTCCAAAAAGTCGGTATGAATGTGGCTGTCCGACCAAGTATAACTCCGAATAAAGAAGTTGATATGAATATTAATATTCTCATTTCACAGCTTACATCAGATGAGAAGAACGGCCAGCCGGTCAGGACTGAAATGGAAACTAAAACCAAAATGGTAGTCTCCGACGGTCAAACACTCATGCTTGGCGGTATTCTCTTCCAGCAGGATGGAGTTATCAAACGAGGAGTACCGGGTCTCAGTGACATACCTATTCTTGGAGGACTTTTCACTCATACTGAAAAGACACTGGCAAACAATGAATTAATTGTATTTATCACGCCATACGTATTCGATATAGACGAGGAAACAGGAGAAGTCTCCCCGGAAATCCAGGAGCAGATAAATATTCCGCTCGATAAACTCAATCAAATAAGAAAAGATTTAAAAATTAATATCGACAATATGGAACTACCAAAATAAGCAAACATATTTTGAGTGCAGATTTTTGATTTACAGAAATCTGCACTTATTTTTTTAAATTGCAGTTTAGCAGGTTAGAGTCTATAATCTCATTTAAATTACTTAAAATAATTGTTTTATTTGAGGTTATACAAATGACTATAAATGCGAAGAAATTCATCACAATCATATTATCAATATGTCTTTTTCAAACTATTAATGTCAACGCACAAATATCTCGCGGACCACAATTAGAATCACCGGTAGTGCATCCTGATCGTACAGTAACTTTCAGTATCAGAGCCCCACGGGCACAGCAGGTGGAATTAAGCGGACAGTTTTTAACAAGAAATCAGCCGCTTAAAGCAAATGACTCCGGATTATGGAGCGTTACGGTTGGGCCAATTGAACCCGACCTGTATCCCTATTGCTTTATTGTAGATGGAATGCAAGTCGCGGATCCTCAAAATCAGGAAATATTCCCAAATGAAGGTTTTAAAAACAGTTTGGTAGATATCCCGGGTGATAAGCCATCTATTTATTCTGTACAGGATGTCCCGCATGGTGAAATGACATATTGCTATTACCAATCAAAAACATTGGGCATTACTCGGCCGCTAATTGTTTATACTCCGCCGGGATATCGTGAAAGTGCTGAAAAATATCCGGTTTTTTATCTCGTAAGCGGCACAACAGATACAGAAGAAACATGGTACAAAGTTGGAAAAGTAAACTTTATTCTCGACAATCTTATTGCACAGAAAAAGGCTGTTCCTATGATAGTAGTTTTACCTTATGGAAATATGCTCGGAGGTACTCCGAATCCGGCTTCTCCTGAAGCTGCTGAAATGTACAAAGTATTCAGTGACAATCTTGTCGGAAGCATAATGCCTTACATCGAATCAAACTATCGTACAATCAACGAGAGAGAAAAACGTGCTATTGGAGGTTTTTCACGAGGAGGCGGACAATCGCTATTCGCCGGGTTTACTAACTTCGATAAATTCGCTTGGATCGGTTCGTATAGCGCATATTTAACAAGAGAAGTTTTCGATAAATATTTTAGCAATCTATCTGAAAATCCGGAATCAACAAATGGAAAATTAAATCTCCTATGGATGGGAGTAGGTAAAGCAGACTTCCTCTATAGACAGGCCGCAGATTTCGATAATTTAATGACAGAAAAGAAAATCGAACATAAGGTATTGTTCACCGAAGGCGGCCATACATGGATGAACGCCAGACGCTATCTATATGAAACATTGCAGCTATATTTCAAATAAAAGCCATGCATTTTCATAAGAACTATAAATTTATACACTTAACAGTTTAATATAAATTTTGTAAGATTGTTTAAGTTGCTATTATGTTTTCATCCGGACGAAAGATAAATTCCCAGATGAAAGTCTTAAATTGAAAATATTAAATATAAATCGAGCATAAAAATGTTGCCGTTTGACAAAGCTCTTAAAATAGTTCTTAATGAAGCCAGCACCTTAAGTAGTGAAACTGTAAGTATTGAAGATTCACTAAACCGCATTTTATCTGAAGATATCAAATCTGATATTGATTTGCCGCCCTGCGATAGAGCTATAATGGATGGTTACGCCTGTCGTCGAGAAGATATTGATAAAGAACTATCAATAGTGGAAATAATCCAGGCTGGGAAAAAACCTGAAAAAGAAATAGAACCAAATCAATGTGCAAAGATTATGACTGGTGCGTCAATGCCCAAAGGTGCAGACTGCGTAATCATGGTCGAACACACGGAAAATCCAACTGGCAAAACAGTTCGGATTTTTGGAAACAATACAAACGACTTTATTCGATACGAAGGTGAAGATATTCATGCCGGACAGGTTGTACTTAATAAAGGTATCTTAATTAAGCCGCAGCATATTGCTGTGCTCGCATCTGCAGGTTGTACAAAAGTCCCTGTTGCAAAGCAGCCTATAGTAGGAATTATTGCCACCGGGGATGAACTGGTTGAGCCGGATACAAAACCGAATCCATGGCAATTAAGGAATAGTAACAGTTTGCAGCTTAAGGCACAACTTGAGAATATCGGCACAAACGTGATTTATTATGGAATTGCAAAAGACTCCATTGATGAGATTGACATAGCCTTTAAAAAGGCCGCTGATGAGTGCGATGTAGTAACTATATCAGGCGGAGTCTCAATGGGCGATTTTGATTTTGGGCCCGAGATATTTAAGAAAAATAATGTAAAACTTTTATTTGAAAAAATTGCTCTCAAGCCGGGCAAGCCTACAGTCTTTGGAGTAAGAGAAGGACTTTACTGTTTCGGTATTCCCGGAAATCCAGTATCAACTTTTACAGTGACGAAATTATTAATCAAACCTTTTCTGTATAAATTGATGGGACATGAATATTGTCCATTGAATATAAAACTGCCGCTCGGAGAAACCATAAAAAGAAAAGATATAGAACGACTGGGCTGGTTTCCGGTTAGAATAACAAGCGAAGGAAATGTAAAATCAATCGACTATCACGGCTCGGCACATATCAATGCGCTGAGTTGTGCAGACGGATTAATAAGTATGGATATTGGTATTGCAGAATTATCTAAAGATTCTATTGTACCTGTCAGGCTAATTTGAAATGCAGAACATAATTGACTATCTCAGAGTTTCAGTGACTAATAAATGCAATTTGAAATGCATTTATTGCCATCCCCTCAGTGACAATGAACTGAGCGAATACCAGGACATTATGGATACGAATGAAATTCTGCATATCATCAAACTCTTTGTAAAATGCGGCATAAAAAGAGTTCGCTTAACAGGAGGCGAGCCGTCACTTAGAAATGACATTCTTCAACTTGTAAACCAATTATCTTTAACAGAAGGTATTGAGGACATCTCAGTCACAACAAATGGAGTTCTTCTCGAATCCATGGCACAGGATTTAAAGACTGCTGGTTTACAGAGAATAAATATAAGCGTGGATTCTTTGGACAAGGAAGTCTATAAAACCATAACAGGATTTGATGTGCTCGAAAATGTAACAAAGGGAATTCAAAAGGCAATAGAAGTCGGTTTGAAGCCAGTGAAAATTAATTGTGTTGTAGTAAAAGGTGTCAATAGCAGTAAAGAAGAAATAATTCCATTAGCTAAAATGAGTATTGATTTGCCGGTCACAGTAAGATTCGTGGAATATTATCCGACAAGCAATAATTCAAAACTCGACAAAGGTTTTGTTCCTAATATTGAAATTAAAAAAATAATCGAGCAGACATTTGGTACACTTGATAATACATCAGAGATAAAAGGTTACGGACCTGCTCAGAATTTCAAAATTAAAAATTCTGTAGGAGCGATAGGATTCATAAGCGGCAGGTCCACTATGTTTTGTGACCAATGCAACCGTATAAGGCTAAGTTGTGATGGAAAATTAAAACCATGCTTATACTCTGCAAAGCAGTATGATATTAGAGAGTTGCTAAGTAAATGTGCAAGTGAAGAAAACGTATTAGCGAAAATGAAATACATTATTCAGAAAAAAAGTAACTACAATAAGAAGACCAGACCTATGGAAGAATTTTCCATGCAGAGTATTGGAGGATAAAATCCAAAACAGGAATTTGTGTAAATGATTGATATAAGTAAAAAAGATATTACCGTAAGAACAGCAAAAGCCAAAGGGACAATAGCTTTCGGTGACAAAGCATTCGAAATTATAAAAAATAGAACAAGCAAAAAAGGTGATGTATTTACAACCGCGAAAATCGCTTCTATTCAGGCCGTAAAATCTACGCCGAATTTGATTCCGATGTGTCATCCAATTCCAATAGAATCTGTTCAAGTCGATTTTGAAAACAACGAATCTGAAAAAACTGTCACTATAATAGTTACGGTCAAATCAACTGGAAGAACCGGTGTAGAAATGGAAGCTTTGTGCGGCGCTGCGACTGGTTGTCTTACAATTTATGATATGCTCAAATATTCTGACAAAGCGATGGTAATAAAAGAAGTGAAACTGATTGAAAAAACAGGTGGAAAAAGTGGCGACTATAAAAGGCAGGATTAAAGCTATATCAATTTCCGAGAAAAAGGGCATGAGAAAGAAAAATGTACTCGAAGCTAAACTGGAAGTTGACCACGGAATAATCGGAGATGCTCATGCCGGGAAATGGCACAGGCAAATAAGTTTACTTGGCTTTGAATCTTTTGCTGAAGTAGTTGCTCAGGGAGTAATGGTATCGCCGGGTGATTTCGCTGAGAATATCACAACTGAAGGAATTAACCTTAAAGAAATAAAAGTTGGAGATAGAATATTATTGGGTAAGGATACAAAAATTGAAATTACACAAATTGGAAAGAAATGCCATACAAAATGTGAAATATATAAACAATTGGGAAATTGTGTCATGCCGAAAGAAGGCCTTTTTGCGAAAGTTCTCAAAAGCGGCTCAATAAATATCGGTGACGAAATCGAGGTAATCAATGATTAAAACCGCAATATTAACAATCAGCGATAGTTGTTCAAAAGGAACGCGAGAAGACATTAGCGGCCAAACTATCGCAGAAATGTTGCCTGAAAATAAATTCCAGATAAGCAAAATAAACATAGTACCTGATGACATACAGGAAATTGCAAAAGAGTTAATTAATTTCTGCGACAAAAATGAAATCGATATAGTATTCACTACAGGAGGGACAGGACTGGGACCACATGATGTCACTCCGGAAGCAACTGCTTCTATTAGTGACAAGCTCGTTCCTGGAATCAGCGAAATTATACGAGCTGAAGGTTTCAAAAAAACACCTAACGCCGCCCTATCAAGAGGAATATCCTGTATTAGAAAAAATACTTTGATTATAAATCTGCCCGGAAGTCCGAAGGGTGTACGAGAATCATTGGAAGTAATATTGACTTTTATACCTCACGCAATAAAAATGATGCATGGGAGCGGACATTAAACAAATATGAGAGAAAAAACAGAAAATTCTGTAGAAGTCTTTGTAAAAGCAAAAGAGCTTCTCGATAGCGGCGAAAGTTTTGCTATTGCCTTGGTTCTTAACGCCGAAGGCTCAACGCCGCGTAAAGAAGGTGCGCGTGCTATTATTACAAATACCGGTAAACTTTTCGGAACCATCGGAGGAGGTGCCATAGAATGCGAAACGCAACGCCTTGCAGTAGAATCCTGCAAATCAAAAAAATCTGTAATTTTCGATTTCGAATTACAAGGTCTGGACAGAGAAGGTGACACTCCTATCTGCGGTGGAAAAATGAGAATTCTTATCGATCCGATTTCAGTTCAACATAAAAATATTTTTAGCCAGATAGCAGAAACAATTAAACAAAGAAACAAAGGTATTTTCCTTACAACAATAAAATATTTACAAATAGAATATAAATGGATCTCTTGTGATTCAATAAATTCTAATATAGATTTCCCAGGTGAAGAAGAAATAAACTTATGTCTGGAACATAAACAACCAGAGCTATTTATTCAAAATAAAGGTGCGAAAGAAGTTTTCGTTGAACCTATTATTCCACGTCCTTTACTCGTAATTGCGGGCGGAGGTCATATAGGACAGGCTCTGGCAATTCAGGCGAGCTTAGTTGGCTTCGATATTTTGGTATTGGATGACAGGTCTGAATTTACAAATCGGGAGCTTTTCCCGAAAGACACAAAAACTATTTGCGACGATATTGCACAAGAGCTTTCCAAAATACCCGCTCAAAAAGATACTTACATTGTCATTGTCACTCGAGGACACAAAGATGACGCCCAGGCACTTGAGGAATGTATTAACAAGCCTTTTACTTATATCGGTATGATAGGAAGTAAGCGAAAAGTCGCTATGATTCGTGACAGTTTAATTCAATCAGGTGTTTGTTCAACAGAACAATTCGAAAAAGTATTTTCGCCTATCGGTCTGAATATTGGCGCGTTGAGTGTACCGGAAATTGCGACAAGTATTACAGCAGAACTAATCGCCGTAAGGAGAATGGGTATAACGCATAAACCATGGACAGATAAGGAGACTCTATGATTTGCGGAATTATTTTAGCGGCCGGTTTTTCGAGCAGAATGGGAAGCCAGAAACTCTTACTTCCCTTTGGCAAAACTACAGTCATTTCACATATTACAAACCAACTTATTAATAGTAAAGTTACAAAAACATATGTTGTCGTAGGCCATCAGGCAGAACAAGTCACTGAAGAACTTTCCGATAAGCCAGTGATAATTATTAATAATCCCGAATACAAAACTGGAATGTTATCTTCGGTAAGAGCCGGGATACGCGACTTACCACAAGATTGCAAACAGATTCTTATTGCTCTTGGGGACCACCCATCCATCACAACAAGTTTTATAAACGAATTGATTCAAATATTTTCGCAGACAGATAAGAAAATCATCGTTCCGAAATATGGCGACAAACGCGGGCATCCAATATTGTTTTCATCAATTTTCTCAGATGAAATTCTCACAAATTATGACGATATAGGCCTGCGCGGACTATTGCGAACTCATGATAGTGACATATATGAAATGAACGTTTCCGATTGCTCTGTTGTTTCAGATATGGATTACCCAGAAGACTATCAGCGAGAAATCAATAGATTTGAAAATAATAAATAACAACCTACTCAGTTATTTTTCCAGTTGCTCGTAGAATCTTTTCAGGTGTTATAGGTAAATCCTTACATCTGTATCCAGTAGCGTCATACACCGCATGTGCAATCGCAGGTGCGGTCGGAATCGCCAATCCCTCCCCTGCTTCTTTTGCTCCGAAGGGTCCTTCCTTTTCATACGTTTCGATTGTATAGGATTCTATTTGCGGCATATCTTCGGCGGCGGGAATCTTATAGTCAAGGAAAGTTGTATTGAGAACTTTGCCGTCACGAATGACAAATTGCTCGCTGAGAGCATAGCCCAATCCCATATGTAACGCGCCTTCGAGTTGGCCTTCTACAGACATTGGATTAATCACTGTGCCGCAATCATGTGCGGTAGTGACTTTTTCTACTGTAACGACACCAGTATCAGGATCAACTGCAACTTCCGCTACCTGGGCGCCGAATGAATAAGCTGGAGTAGTTAAACCTTTATCCCTCGGTGTATAATAACCACGAGCGGTCAATTCCTCGCCGCGATGAGTTTTAACCCACATAGCTACGGCTTCCCCGAAAGAGATACCGCGTTCGGGTTTTGCTTTGGCGAATGCTCGGTCATTAGCGAATGCTACCTCATGAATTATATTGAGATTGTATTTTATGGAAACCATTTGAGCGAGTTTCTCTTTTATTTTATTGGCGGCGTCGAGAATTGCGTTACCATTCATCAATGTCACCCTACTGCCCCATGTCCCCAAATCGGCTTTGGGTGTCATTGCGGTATCAGCGGAAGTGACACGGATATTTTCCACTTTAATTCCCAATGCTTCGGCAAGAATCTGCCGCAAAACTGTATCGGAGCCCTGACCTATATCAGATGCCATGGTCAACAGATGCGCTGTTCCATCATCATAAGCTCGTACTTCACATGCGGCGAAATTGTACGGCGTATTGAACCAGTTAAATACGCCGCCTGAGATAAAGCTGTAGCAGCCGATACCAATACCTTTATTGTTGGGCAAGCTTGCACGTTTTTCTTTCCACTTAGACATTTCAGCTACTTTTTGCAATGACTCAACAAATCCGGCGGATGATATTTTTGTCACGCCTTCAATAGTATCACCGGTAACCATCGCATTCTTGATTCGCAAATCAATAGGATCAATATTCAGTTCCTTCGCGGCTATATTCATTTGTGTTTCTGTAACATACAGAGCCTGCGGTGCGCCAAAACCACGCATTGCACCGGCTGGAGTTTTATTAGTATAGACATGATAGCCACGATAACGATAAGCTGGATAGCGATATAACATTGCACCGAAATTGCCGCATAAGAATGTAGCGGTCGGACCCATAGAATTATATGCGCCTCCATCAAGATATGCTTCGAAATCTTTGGCTACAATTGTACCATCTTTTTTGAAACCAACCTTCGAGCGAATATTCATAGCATGTCGAGTTCGCCCGGTGGATAGTTCTTCAGCTCGTGTGAGTACAAATTTAACCGGCCTGCCGGTGCGCTTCGCCATAAAAGCAGCACAGAACTCCCATGAACGAAGTTCCATCTTGCCGCCAAATCCGCCTCCTACATGAGGTTTGATAACACGGACGTGGTTTTCCGGCAAACCCAGAGTTGACGCTAAAAGGCACTGGATTATATAAGGAGCCTGAGTCGAGGTCCAAAGTATCAAGCGGCCTTCAACATCGGGTTGAGCTAATGCAGCACATGGTTCCAAATATGCATGAGATACAGCATGCAAAGTGAACTTATCATCCAGTATCAAATCAGCTTTATCAAATGCTTTATCAATATCGCCTACATCAATGTTGCGGTCAATACTTATATTTCCTTCAAGCTGGTCAATATCATCATGAATCAATGGAGCGTCCTGAGCGAGAGCTTCATCAATACTGAATACCGCAGGGAGTTCATCATATTCGACGTGAATTAAACTGATCGCTTCTTCAGCAATATCCGGGTCAATTGCAGCTACGGCGGCTACTTCATCACCAATAAAACGAACCTTATCCATGGCTAAAGGATATTCATCCTGAGTTTGAGGGAATAATCGCCAATTGCCATATTTAATTCCGGGAGTATCTTTGCCCGTGATAACATCTTTTACGCCCGGAAACGCAGCAGCTTTGGAAATATCAATATTTTTTATTCGAGCATGTGGAACAGGACTTCTGAGAAGTTTGCCGTAAAGCATACCCGGCAATTTCATATCTGCGGTATATTGTGCGGCTCCTCTTGCTTTATCGGGAGCATCGATGCGTGGAACACTGCGCCCCACCACACTTTTCTGCGTATAAGGCCCCGAAACTTTCTGGTTCAGGGCAGGATTTTGTTTATTATTCATTTTCACTTTGCCCTAATTTGTTCCATGCTGGCATTAAGTGCACGCCTGACTAATACATCAACCATTTTCTTTCTATACGATGCGGTTGCTCTTGTATCTGAAATTGGAGTAGCTTCATCGAGTGAAATTTCCGCCGCCTGGTTTATCAATTCTTCCGTAAGTTTTTTACCTTCCAGAGTCTTTTCGGCGTGGAGGACACGTTTCGGAACAGGAGCGACTGCGCCAATTGCAAGACGAGCCTGAGTTATTGTCTCTTTTTCATCAACATGGAGACAAGCTGAAACTCCTACGGCAGCTATATCTACCTTGCTTCGCGGAGAAACTTTCTGGTAGTTCGAGCCTGAACGATCCGAAGTAAGCGGTAAAACCAATTCTTTAACGATTTCTCCTGATTCGAGAGCAGTAACGCCCGGGCCGCGGAAGAATTCATCCAAAGCAAGAGTTCTCTCACCAGCCGGGTGCATTATAACTACTTTTGTATCATATACTAACAGAGGCGTAGCGGTATCAGCCGAAGGACTTGCATTACAGATATTTCCAACTACCGTACCCATATTACGAATTTGTACAGTAGCGGTAACGCCCGCGGCGTAAGCCAATGCGGGAAAATAGCGTTGAATATCGGGATTTTGTGCAACCATAGTAAGACTGGCATTTGCACCAATTGTTAAATGTTTATGATTTGAATGAACATAATCTGTATTCGGTATGTTGCTAATACCAATTATATATTCAGGCTGAACTGTCCTGTGCTTCATTTTAATAAGTAGATCAGTTCCACCGGCGAGAATACGCGCTTTATCCTCATGTTCAGCAAGCATTATGCAAGCTTCTTTGAGACTTTTGGGGATTAAATATGAAAATTTCGGCAGAGCCATTAATCCGACTCCTCGTTCGACCCTGAAGCTTTCGATGGGCCGTTTTGTTGGTTGATTTTTTTACTGGCAACCATAACAGCTTTAACAATGCGGTGATATCCGGTACAACGGCATAAATTGCCGGATAATGCCTGGCGAATCTCCAATTCAGTAGGTTCTGGATTTCGATCCAACAAATATTTAGCTGATAGAATCATACCCGGAGTACAATATCCGCATTGGATTGCACCTTCCTTAACAAAAGCTTCCTGTATTGGATGCAAGGTATCACCTTTTGTTGACAACCCTTCTATAGTTGTGATTTCCTTACCGTCTGATTCCACGGCCAGAGACAGGCATGAGGTAACTGATTTGCCATCAATCAGTACTGTACAGGCACCGCAATCGCCGGTTCCACACCCGATTTTTGTACCAATCAGGTTCAAATCCTCACGAAGCACTTCAGCCAGTGTTCTACAAGGCTCAACCGCGACTGAATATGTATCGCCATTAATATGTAAGGTAATATTAACCTTAGCCATTATTGCCCCATTTTTGTCGGATTATCTAAAATCCGAATTTGGCATATGCCCACAATAAAATTCGATATTTCCGGTTTTGCTTTGCCGGAATTTCTTCAATTAAAAACAGCTTTAAACATGTAATGTAACTCATAAGCCCTTTTTTGTCAATAGGATAATGACTTTTCACCAAATGAGCTTAAGCGCATTATATTTATCTCGAAGCAAGCTCAACTGTTGACATTTTTTCCTTTGTCTTTATAATGTGTACGTAATAATTTTAACGACACACAATTTGTTTACAAAAATTTTAATGAGGTATTCTTATGAGAGCTATACAAATAGTCGAGCCGAGAAAAATTGCAATGCTGGACGATGCCCCAATGCCGGAACCGGCTGAAGGTGAAGTATTAGTAAAATGCAGTCACGTTGCCCTTTGCGGAAGCAACATGGGTCCATATACTGGCGAAGGTCTCTGGGGAGAAATGGTATTTCCAAATCCAATAGGCTGGGCCGGACACGAAAATATCGGCACAATCGAAAAATCACGTTGTGAAGGTTGGGAAGAAGGCACGTTGGTTTTAGCCCAGCCGCAAGGTTATTTCGGTTTTGCCGAGTATATAACCTCTAAACCTCCGGCTATTGCACGTTTACCACAGAACACACCTGATCCGGGAGCGATTATAGTTGCTCAACCGTTAGCAACCATACTTCGAGCCATGACTAAAACAGGCAATATCATAAACAAAACCTGTGCGGTGATTGGACAAGGCCCAATGGGGCTTATTTTTACCCACTACCTGAAATTAATGGGTGCCAGCATGGTAATCGCGACGGATATTATCGACTGGCGGCTTGAATGGGCGAAAAAATACGGTGCCGACCATATTATTAATGCCGCAAAACAGAATACAGTTGAAGTAGTAAAAGAAATAACCAACGGAACGATGGTTGATTTTGTAGTTGATGCTGTTGGTTTTAAAGAGACATTAACAACCGCGGCTTATCTGCCAACACACGGCGGCACGATTTTCATTTTTGGAATGCCACACTATCAAACACAGGAATTCCCATGGTATCACGTTTTCAGGAATGAAACTCAGATTAATACCTGTGTCGGGCCAACCTGCGGTGAATTTTTCCAGACAGCGGTGGATATGGTTCTCGACGATAGAAGTTCATCGCTAACCGATATGGTTATACCGCGAATGCCGTGGGATAAAGCGCCTGAAGCATTTGAACTGTATGCCGAGTGTGCAGAGGGTTCCCTCAAACTTACGCTTGAACTATAATTCGTCGTGCGTTGCACGAAAAAACACAATACGCAATACGATATACGCAATACGAAAAAACATATAGGAGTTTGATAATGACATCATCAGCAGAACTGAAAGATTTTGAAGCCAGTAAAACAATGCGAAATGTGATGGGCCAGTATTTTAAAGAATTGACCGATCCGGCAAGACCCAAAAAAATTGCATGGTGCACAAGTGTTGGGCCGGCGGAACTATTAAGAGGTATGGGATTCGAAGTATATTTCCCAGAAAATCATGGCGCTATGCTTGGTGCAACAAGAATGGCAACCGATTTAATTCCTCTTGCAAATGCACATGGATTTTCACCTGACATTTGCTCGTATTTAACCAGTGATATTGGTTCATATCTCAAAGGCGAAAGCCCCTTAAATAAGATGAAATTACCAGGCCCGCCAAAAGCCGATGTTCTTGTTTACAATACAAATCAATGCAGAGACGTAAAGGACTGGTTCGAGTTTTATGGCCGTGAATGGAATGTGCCGTGTATTGGCGTTCATACACCACGAGCAATTGGTGACGTGAGTGATACAATATTAACTGATGTAGCCAACCAGATCGAGGCACTGATACCTACACTGGAAGAAGTCAGCGGTCAAAAATTTGATATGGATAAGTTTAAGGAAGTAATCGCACTTTCCAAGCAATGTACTGTACTTTGGAAAGGTGTTCTGGATGCGGCAGCGAATGTACCTTCACCAATCTCATTCTTCGATGGTACAATACAAATGGGACCGGCTGTTGTTCTTCGAGGCGCACAGTCGGCAATTGATTACTATGAAATATTATTGGCTGAGTTAAATGACAGAATTAAAAATGGTATCGGCGCAGTCGAAGGTGAAAAGTATCGCATTCACTGGGAAGGTATGCCGATATGGGGTAAACTTAAGAGTCTTGCCTTGCAGTTCATTGAGCTTCAGACAGCAGTTGTGTCCTCTACATATTGCAACAGTTGGGTTTTCGAAGCACTGGATCCGACTGAACCATTTAAAAGTATGGCAAGGGCATATTGTGAATTATTCATCTGCCGCAGTGATGAGCCTAAAGAAGCTTATCTTGAACGGATGATAGAGAAATACAAGGTAGATGGTGTTTTCTACCATAACGCCAAAACCTGCCCGAACAACTCCAACAGCAGTTATAACATGCCGCAGAGAATGCAGAAAAAGACAGGTAAACCGTACGTGATTGTTGATGGCGACTTGAATGATTTGCGTCTCTATTCGGAAGAGCAAACACGAACCAATATCGAAGCTTTCGTAGAGCAACTGTCACAGAGTTAAGAATGACGGGAGAACAGACAGATACAATGCAGTATTATTGTGGTATTGATATAGGCGCTTCGTCTGCCAAACTCGCTATCATTGATTCCGATCACCAGTTAGTCGCTAAAGCTATTGGACGCTCTGGTATCGATTACGCAAAAACTGCAGAACAATTACTTACAGAACTCGTTGAGAAAGAATCAATAGACAGATCTAAAATTGTTAAATCATTCTCAACTGGTTATGGCCGTGACAATGTTCCATGGGCAGATGGAAAAATGACCGAAATTGCCTGTCATGGCAAAGGAGCGTTCTTCCATTTTAAGGAACGAATGACAATAATCGACATTGGCGCCCAGGATAGTAAGGTAATCCACCTTAACGAAACAGGAAAACGTGACAACTTTAAAATGAATCGTAAATGTGCCGCTGGTACGGGAGCTTTCATCGAGGAGATTGCGTATCGACTGGCACTGGATGTTTCGGAGCTTAATGCTCTTGCCGAGAAATCCACTAACGAAGTATCATTGGGAAGTTTTTGTACTGTTTTCGCCGCTACTGAGGTGCTCGCAAAGATACGAGCCGGAGTTGATGTAACGGATATTGTTCGTGGTGCATTTAACTCTGTTGTTAAAAGGATTGTTGAAATGGATCGCGTCGAAGGCATGCTCGTTATGACCGGCGGTGTGGTAGCAAACAACCCGTTTTTAGCTAAACTCATTGGGCTGGCATTTGGCACTGAAGCGCATATTGCTCCCAATGCACAATATAACGGCGCATTCGGCGCTGCTTTGTTCGCTGCTGAACAGGCTCGCTGATTGCATTTATAACTATAAATCAAAGTAAAAAAGGAAATAACATGTTTGATAAACTATTCAGCCCAAAATCAGTCGCAATTATAGGAGCCTCACAAAAGCCCCTTTCGATTGGTAATGTTATTACAAAAAATCTATTAAAATATGAGTATAAGGGAGAAATTTACCCGATTAATCCCAAAGCAGATGAAATTCTGGGAATCAAGGCTTACCACTCGATTCTGGATGTCCCCGGTGACGTTGATCTTGCGCATATGTCTATTCCCGCAAAGTTTACTCCCATGGCAATGGATGAATGCGGAAAGAAAGGAGTAAAGTTTGTTATTATAAATAGCGCCGGTTTTAAAGAAGTTGGCGAAGAAGGCCTTGCTTTAGAAAACGAAGTAGTTGCCGTAGCTAAGAAATATGGTATCAGGGTATTTGGCCCCAACTGCCAGGGAATCATTAATACTGATCCGGAATTAAAAGCCTACTGTGATTTTACTTTTACCTATCCGGAAGAGGGTCATATTTCAATTGTCGCACAAAGCGGCGGTGTAGGTGCGTTGTTTATGCAGGCAATTCATGACCTTAGTGTTGGCCTGCGATTCTATGCTTCCAATGGTAATGCATGTGACATTTCAATTCCTGAAATTTTACGATACTACGGAAACGATGAAAAAACCAAAGCAATCATTCTCTATGCCGAAGGTTTTTCGGATCCCGCAGAGTTTATGGAAGCCGCCAGAGAAGTAGCTGCCAAAAAACCTGTACTTGGAATGCGTGCCGGACGAACTGAAGAAGGTGCCAAAGCCGCAACGTCTCATACCGGCGGCCTTGCCGGAGGCGGATTATCAACAGAACTGATTTTCAAGAAGACCGGCATTCTTACCTTCAGGGATGTTGAAGAAATGTGCCAGTCTGCGGTTGCTCTTTCCTCACAACCAATACCAAAAGGGAAACGAGTTGGATTGATTACCGACACAGGCGGCCCCGCTATTATCGCAACAGACGAACTCGTCGATGCAGGTCTGGAAATTCCGGAACTTTCGGATACCGCAAAAGCAACACTAAAAGAACAATTACTTCCCCAGGCATCATTGAGAAATCCAATTGATGTTGTCGCGACAGCCGGCGCACCTCATTACCGCGCAGCTCTCGATGTGTTGATGGGTGAGGAAAATATCGATAGCGTATATATCAATTTCGTCACACCTTCCTTTGTTGACTGCGAAGCGGTTGCAAAAGAGATGGCGGAAGTAAGTAAGCAGCAAAAGAAACCTATCGTGTGTAACTACATGACTGATAAACCTCAATGGACAGGAACAACTGCGAATATGAAAGAAGGCGGCATTCCCTGTTATGATTACCCGGAAATGGCTGCAAAAGCTCTCGCCGCAATGACAAGGTATAACGATCTTCGTAACAGAGAAATTGGAACAGTAAAAACTTTCGATGATGTTGATAAATCCAAAGCCGAAAGCTTGTTAGCTGAAGCGAAAAAAGCTAATCGAACAATACTGAACGCAAAAGAAGTTTATGAAATTCTTGCGGCCTATGGTATTCCTGCAGCACCATGGAAGATAGCTAATAGTGTTGATGAAGCAGTAGCGGCCGCTGAAGAAATAGGTTATCCGGTTGTAATAAAAGCCGATTCAGAGAGTATCGTTCATAAGAGTGATGTTGGCGGCGTAGCGGTTAACTTAACTGATAAAGCTGCGGTTGAATCAACCGTTAACGAAATGACAAATAAATTCGGTGCTAAAGGATTAAAATTCTTTATCCAGAAATTTATGCCAGGCGGCCAGGAAGTTATCGTTGGCGCCAAAGCAGAGCCTGGACTTGGACATTTGGTAATGTTCGGACTGGGCGGCGTGACAGTTGAACTATTCAAAGACGTCTCCTTCGAAATTACTCCTGTTTCTGACGCTGAAGCAAAACAAATGCTTTCGTCCATTAAAGCCTATCGACTCCTTTCAGGATTCAGAGGTGCAAAAGGTGTTGACCAGAAAAAACTGGTCGAAGTTATCCAACGTATATCACAATTGGTAATGGACTTGCCTGCAATTCAGGAAATGGATTTGAATCCGATTATGGCTTATGAAGATACTATTTGTGTAGTTGACGCTCGCATTAGTATATAATAAATAGTCTATACGCAAATTAAAGGGTACGGTTTTCCGTGCCCTTTTTTTTACAACGATGGAAATAAAAATAGAAGTACTGCATGTATCATAATATTGATAGCTGCCCATGCAATCAATCCGAGGAAAAACTGAGAGCGTTTTTTCTCGTCATCAACTAAAGATACCGCCATTGCGCCCATCGAAGAAAATGGTGATATTGCAGTTGCCAATCCTCCAACAGCTATCGCATAAAAAAGAATACCGGCATCAATTCCGCTTGCAGCAACTCCGGGAACCAGAGGGAAAAAAGTTGTGTTCACAACAAAGCCGCTAACGAAAAAACTCATGATTCCGGAAAAGGTCGCAAAAAGCACAGGAGATGAGCCCTGAGAAATATTAGTTGACAAAAATTCTGAAATCTTATCTATCGATCCTGTTTTGGTAACAACCGAAATCAGCATACTCATTCCGCAGAGAACAGTGAAAGCTCTCCAGGAAACCCGAAGAAAGGATTTTTTCTCGTCACCAACCTTAAATAATAAACAAAGCAACGCACAAAAAAATGATATGAAAGCAATATTAAGATTTGCTTTAAGAAAAGCTAAAAAAGTCAGCTTTGGAAATGCTGTATTCAATAAAGGAATTAAAACCATAATACAAATATAAAAGATTATAATTCCAAGAGTTATTTTTTGTTTTCCTTCAAAGGCCGGAGGTTTTGCAATTTCCTTTGCTTTTAATTTGAAACCTCTAAAGACAATATAAGCAGCTACAAATATAATCGTAAATAGAATAAAGCTATGTAATAAAGCTCTATATGCATATGTACCTGCAACTTCCAGAGAATATCCAGCCTGTTCTATCATCAATTCTTTTATAAAAATATGAATAGTACTTATTGGAGTTAATCCCCCAATGCTTATGCCGCATATTACAGATGAGGCCGCAAGAAAGTAATTCATACCAGTAATCCCGGCAATCGTAATTGATATGGGTAAAAGAAGCACAATAGCTCCGTCACCGGCTCCAATCCCGGCCAAAACAAAACCCAGAAAATAAAGAACTATTGGTAAAGCCCATGGAATAGACCGACATATATAAACAGCATGAAGTGCCAGTTTTTCCAGAGAACCGTTGAGAGTGGCGAAACTATAAAAAAAAGTTACCGCAAAAAGCATCAGGAATAACTTAGTTGGCCACAGAGTAATAATTTCTTTCGGAGGTATTTTTAATACAAACGAACCTAATATATAAGCAGCAAATATCGCCCATAGCCCAATATTGGTTTTTGTTAAAGTACCCATAATTATTACTACAATAATAATTATGCTGCATACAAGCAGGATACCCATACTTTTTGCTCCTTATATATAAAAACAAATATTCCAGGAAAGGCTATGAAGCAAATCGAAACTTAATACTAACCTGAACTTAATCAAACAAGATTCAGTTCAGTTCTTTCGATTACCTCGTCCTGAACTTCTTTACCTAATACTGTAAAATAAGCACTATAACCTGCGACACGTACCACAATATCACGATGCTTTTCAGGAGTGATTTGTGCATCCTGAAGTGTTTTCTTGTCTATTACATTAAACTGGACATGCTTGCCGCCGTTTTTGAAATAGGCTTTAATAAGAAAAGATAATTTTTGTAAATCTTCATTTGTTTTCAGTGAAGATGGATGAAATTTCATATTCAATAAAGTTGCCTGATATGAATCCTGGTCAATCTTACAGGCGCTTTTTATAATAGCGGTCGGACCTTTCTTGTCCATACCGTGCATAGGTGACATGCTGCCATCGGCGAGTATTTCACCTTTGCGCCTTCCATCCGGAGTTGCCCCAGTTAAAGCTCCTCCCGGCTGATGAGATGTAATGGAAATCGCTGTCGTTATAATTTTTCCACCATATGCGGAATCTTTTTTTGCTAATGTTTGTTCAACAAATTTATACAGGTCGGCCGCAATTGAATCGACGTAATCATCATCGTTTCCATATTTCGGAGCGTTAAGAAACATCTTTCTCAAGTCTTCGTAACCAGTCCAATCAGCATCAAGAGCAGCTACCAATTCTTTCATAGTGACTTTTTTATCTTCATATACGAGTTTTTTTACCGCAGCTAATGAGTCGGCAACATTTATTGCCCCTATCGTACAGATAACGGAACCATTTTCAAAAGGCATCTTACGATTTAATAAATCTTTACCTTCTTTAATCGCGTCTTTCATTAAAGATGACCTGAACGGGTCAGGGAAAAATTGCCTCTGTGCCAAAAGCTCTACGTTATTTCTTTCTCCGGCTAAATCCAAAAGATATTCAAGTTGTTTATAGAATGCGGCCTTAAATTCCTGATACGTTTCCATATCTTCAACATTACCGGTATTAATCCCAACTAATTCATCATTATTCGGATTGATACCGTTATGCATAAAAATATCAAACGCAAGAGAAACAACAAACATTCCTATTGAAACAGTTCTCGATAGAGCGGGTATATTGCCATCGAGACATCCGGTCATTATATATTCACGGGAATCTTCAAGTGACAATCCATTCTTACGGAAAAATTCGATATACGATTTATCATTAACAAAAGCAGGCATCCCCAAACCAGTACGTATAACTTCCAGTGCCTTTTGCATCAATTCGATTGGAGTATTATCATGCACACGAAGCGTCAGGGTATGATGTGGAATTTGGGTTTGTTTTGCTGCTTCCAATAAAAGATAAGTCAACTCATTCGTCGCGTCTTTTCCATCGCGTGTCACTCCGCCGATAGTCCAATTGTGCCACTTCGCCATTCCGGAATTTTTCTTCCTATTGGCCTTGCCGGATACCCTGTTCAATTTTATATTCTTGATACGCAGAAATTCAAGTAACTCGAGGACTTCATCATCATTAATCTTACCTGCATTCTTATCTTTTTTGTAAAAAGGATACATATACTGGTCGAACCTTCCAGCCGCTGATGTCGGAGAAGGACATATCAAAAGGAAAGTAAACCAGAACGATTGTAAAGCTTCGAAGAAATCTCTGGCAGGATTAGCGGGAACCCATTTGCAGGCTTGAGCTATTCTTTCAAGCTCTTTTTTGCGAGTCGAATCTTTTTCTGTGCTTGCTATTTCTTGAGCCAATTGAGCATAACGATTAGCAAAAGCAATAATGGCTTTGTGTACGATTATGACTGACTGTAAGAAATTTTGTTTTTCAAGAGACTCTCCGTTGGAATCTTTAATCCTCTCTAATTCTTCCTGAGCCTGTGAGATTATTTTCAGTGAACCTTCGCTGAGCATTTTTTCATAATCAACTCCGACCAGAAAGAATCCCGGTCCAAGTCCCAATCCAGATTGAGCATATCCCCCGCCGCTTCCGACTTTTTTCCCTTTCCAGGGAGGAAGTATCAATCCTGATGTTATAAATGGCCTAAGACGCTCATTTTCATACAACACTTCGCCCATTGCTGAAACTAAATTTCTATCGTTGAATTTTGCATTCAATACGTGCAATTCGGCTTCTTCCTGAGCTGTGATTGAATATTGTTCCTGCTTTAAGGAATCTATTTCATCCTGTGTCCATGTCCCATATTCATAATCTATTTCCAGGCCGAAAGGTTTACTTGCACCAGCTCCGGCGAAGAGTTCGTCTTGTTCGATAAAAATATTTATATTGTTTAAGACATTTGAGAGAATTTTTGCCCGCCTGATGATATACGGCTCACCTTCGGTTTCGGCAAGAGTCTGTGTAGCAAGCCGAAACTTTTCAATACAAAGCGGATATTTATCCACTTTGAGACGGTCAATCATTCTTTTTATTCTGTCATTCATAAACAAGCCAATTATTAAATCTGAACTATCCACCTATTTTAACAGATAACCCATAAGACTCCAAAATTTTTGTTATTTCATTCATCTTTTTATCCGAAGGAATTGTTCCGGAAAAACCGTTCCATGATTGTTCAAGATTCTTATGCTTTTGCTCTCCCAAATTATTATAAGGTAATAAATGCACTTTTATTAATTTATCAAGCATTGTCGAAATAAAGTTTGCAGTCTGTTTTATATTCATAATCGAATCGTTACAATCCGGTATAATCGGCAATCTGGCAACAATTGGAATCTTGAGTTCATGGTATATTTTTTTTGCATTTTCTAATATTGTTTCATTGGAAACTCCGGTGAATTTTATATGTTCGCTATCATCAAAATGTTTAAAGTCAAAGAGTACTAAATCTGTAAAAGTAAGTACATTCTTTAAAGTTTCCCATGAACCATATCCGCTTGTTTCGATCGCGGTGTGAATATTTTCGTTTTTGCACAACTCAAGAATAGCACATGAAAATTCGTGTTGTACTAAAACTTCTCCGCCGCTTAATGTCACTCCGCCGTTTGATTCCTGATAGAACATTTTATCTGAAGAAACTTCATTTAGGACTTCTCCGGCTGTAATTTCTTTACCAATTATTGTACGTGCTTCATTTGGACATATTGTTACACATTTGCCGCATATTTTGCACAAATTACGGTCGGTTTGTACTACAGATCCATTTTGCGAGATAGCATTTTGAGTACATACTGAAATACATTTGCCGCAACCTGTGCATTTATCATAACTGAAAAATAACTGGGGATATAATTCCTGCGATTCAGGATTCTGGCACCACAAGCATTTCAGGGGACATCCGCTTAAAAATACGGTTGTTCTTATTCCCGGTCCATCATGGATAGCATAATGCTGAATATCAAATACAAATCCCTTAATTTCTTCAAGGTCATGTATTCTTTTGTTTTCCATGATTTCTTTCAAGCCGGAGTTTATAGCCGTAAGTTAAATTAACGGAAATAAATCAAGCCTACTATTCCGGCTAATATGATTGACAAAGCAGCTCTTTCAAACCATATCAATAATAATTGCCATGGTTTTAATTTTATCGATGTTGCATATAGACATGGAATAAAACCGGCAAAAAATATAATCGTTGAAACGGAAACAACAGCTATTATATATCTTGGAACATCAGGTAATTCTTTAACTGTCAAATTGGGAACAAAAACTTCTCCCAGAACTACTGCACTTGCTTTGGCAACTTCCCTGTAGTTTTCCATTCCAAACAATTTTAATACATAAGTAATCGGCATAAAAACAATACCAACCACCTCAAAGAATTTGGTTTTATTTGCGAGAACCGCGGCTAATAATCCTACCGCTGTTGCCGAAGGCGTTAAAACAAAACACATTCTCATACCGCCTTTTAGATTCGTCCATAAACTTTTTAATAGAGATTTTGACTGGGCAGCGGCTTTAACTCCTTCATTTATGGCGCTGTGTATAATATTACCTTTTACTTCCTTTTCAGGTTTGCCTACTCCGTCAATATACGAATTATCGAGTTTGTTGAGCGGATAAAGCCTTACTGTAATCGCTGTTACGGTGAATGTAATAAGAAGCGTACTCCAGAAATAGAAATTCCAGATATCCATAAAACCGGCCGTCTTAGCAATAACAATCATAAACGTTGCCGAAACAGTAGAAAAACCAGTCATTACTATAGCGGCTTCTCTATATGTGTATTTAGATTCCTTATATAATTCGTCAGTGAGAAACATTGCTACTGAGAAATTTCCGATGAAAGCTGCAATAGCGTTTATAGCAGCTTTACCGGGAACTTTATAGAGCGGTCTCATAATGGGCCTTACTATTACGCCGGTAAATTCGAGAAGGCCGTAGCCCATGATAAATGTCAGAAAAATCGAGCCGAAAGTTACTATGATGGTGACATCGACAGCTATCTTTTGCCATGCAAATGGGATAAAATTAGGATTGTTTAACCATCCAGGCCCAATACTGAAAAAGCCCATTATACATACTGGAATACCAAGCGTTCGCAATACAGAGAGAATAAAACACAACGTATTCCTTTTAAAACTTTTGTCCATCCAGGGCAATATTCCCCCAATTGTCGCAACAATAAGAACAAATATCTTAAGAAGAAAAAATATCTCAAGAGTATATTTCTCTCCAATTGGAATCTTCGCCTCTTTTAGAAATTGTATTAAATGGTCTAATGGAATTGAGCTTTTTTCTTTGATAGTAATAGGCGTAAAAAATAAAATTACTCCGAAAACACTAAAGCAAATAAATTTCACATAGTTTATAACTTTACTGTTATTGCTCTGAGGGACATCTCCGCTTGGAGCCTGAGGGGCCTGAGTAGTTTCGTTCATAACGCTAATCTCTTTAATTCATAAATATATCTGGTACAATCCATAGGTCTATAAAAACTTATATCCTTGATGGTTCTTCTTAAAAAGAATAAATCCTTTCCCCCACCAGCAAAAATTAGCCTATTTGGTCAATATTATTGCTACTTAACCAATACTTCCTTATCCAAAATCTACGAAAGAAAATAAGTTATTTTCTTTCATCTATAAAACGTACAGGCTTACGGAATTCCGGATTATATACAACTTTTCTAATCTCTTCTATTGGAGCAACTACAAGTTCTGGTTTCACCCGTAATCGAGCTTGCAGTTTCTGCAAAACATAATCTGCCTGTGATTGCCCTTCTGCTAAAGCAACGTAAATAGTTAAATGCTCAGAAAACGAATCATTATTACTTGCTTTAAGATAGTATTCTTTAACCTGCGGAAGTTCATTCAATACTGCCTGAACTCCCTGTGGATAGATACTTGTACCACGAATTTTCATCATTTGTTTACGCCGGCCTATAATAGGGCCGAGCCTGGCAGTATTTTTACCGCATGAACATGATGTACCAGCAATAAAACTAATATCGCCGGTTTTATATCGAATCATTGGCATACCTTCCATCTGTAAAGGTGTAACCACTACTTCACCAATTTCACCATCAGGAACATTTTGGTCGTTATCATCGACTATTTCAAGAATTCCTAAATCGGGTGAGAAATGGCCGCCCATTTGGTGTTCACATTCACAAAAAGCTGTTATTGTTTCAGTCGCGGCATAAGTAGAAAATACTTTTGCGCCCCAGATACTTTCCAATTCCTGACATGATTTTAGAAAACGTAATTCTCGATCTCGTAAAGGTTCCCCAATACATACCATTCGTTTTATACTATGAGAAGCTAAATCAATGCCCTGAGAAGTGATGTATTGACCTAATCTTAACAAGAAGCTTGGTACTCCGACCATTACAGTAGGAGAGGTTCGCATAATAACTTCTAAATAATTTGCTACAGTACTATGACCATTTCGAATTACCGCGGCTCCTAATGAACGGGGACCTGAATAATAAGCTAAACCTGCAATGAAACATCTATCCATTGTACATGACAACAAGACGAGGTCCTCATCGGTTACCCCGCAACCTCGAAAAGCCTGAGCTTCATTATATGCCAATCGATCAAGGTCATTCATGGTATAAACAAACTTTGTGGGATGACCAGTGGTTCCGGAAGAAAAAGCCATATCAGCTACGGCTCTGTCACTAACTGCCTGAAACTGGTCATTATATTCTGAAAATTCAGATTTGTCTGTTAACGGCAAATCAGTTAAGCAATCCAGTTTGAAATTATCGATATCGATTCCCTGAAGCTTATCCCGATAATAAGGCGAATTATCACTGATGTGCCGAAGATGCCTTCGCAACAAATCCTCTTGCGTTTTATAGATAACCTCAGTCGATTCAAAGGCTAAATCAGGATATTTTAAAATTGACATAAATACCTTATATTCCTTTTACTATTACCTGACGTTCCCCATTTAACTCTATACAACATCAATTTTTATGTAAAATACTAATAATAGTTATAAACTTCTAATTCTAACAAATATTTTCAAAATAATCAAGAAGTTTTGTCCTAAAACGGCTTAATAAAATATTTACATGAAAACAGGTTTTTATATATCTAACCACTAATGCTTTAATTTCATAATGAATTAATTTTTCACTCTAAAGATTTAAAATCGCTAAACCTGAAAATACTCTCAATCTTCACTATTGTTACCAGAATCAGGAATATAAACGATTCCATCACTGGAGCCATAAGATGACCAGTATCCGAGAGCATTTTGAGCACGGACACTTATATAATAACTTTGACCCGGAATAAGCGGTGTATCCGTCAAATCCTCATTTATCATTGTTTCAATTCCAACTGATTTCCAGTAGCGTAAATCAGCCTCTCCAGGGAATGTTCCTATTCCATACTCATAATTTGTGATACCGCTATTATGAGATAATGACCAGGAAGCCTCAAATATATTCGAATCTGAAGTTACTAATCCATTATCCTCAACAATAGGACGACTGGGATACCAGGTCAGGTCAGTATTAGATATAAATACAACAATATCATTCCTCGCTGTGAATGATAATGAATTAGACGGATTCGTATCCACAGATCCAGCTAATATACGTCTTCCTGAATCGTCTATTATATAATCCAATTCATTTATATTAATACCTGCACGGTCAAAGGTAAGCGGTGACATAACAGACCATGATGTTCCATCATATACGCTTTCATAAATTTGCTGACAATATTGTCCATTATTAAAATATGGAAGAGCATTTCTGGCAATATATAGTTTATCGTTAGGATCTATCGCAAGAGCAGGCGATTGACCAGATACAAACGTATCCATAATTACTTCAGAGTCAGAGAAATACTCTCCATTATAATATCGATATGAAACTTCATCACCCTCAGGTCCAGAGTAAACCAAATGAAGATAATCCTGTGAATCAATTTTAAGTGAAAAAGAAGGAGAATAAGAAGTTGTAGTTACTAACTCCGGTGAAAACCAGCTTCCGTCTATTAATTTCATCATATGAATTGCGTCATCGTCTCCCTGCCCCCATAGCAGATAGCCGATTCCTTTCGAGTCAAAGGTCAATTGGAGTGGTCGAATATCTAAAACATCATCAGGAAGTGTTAAAACAGAGGTATCTTCTGACCAGTCATTTCCATCATTATAAATATAGTACAATTCAGCATTATCATTGCTGCGATAATCTACCCAAACAATGTGAGGATGTCCCTGAGGGTCAACACCAATAGTATTACAAGCATCAAAGCTTGGAATATTAAGATCGTATATTTCTGCATTAGTAGTCAATTGAACTGGATCATCCCATAATCCGTTATCAGGATTCCATGCTGTATAAAAAATCTCTGCATCTATAGACTCACCTGTAACAATACCCAGAAAACAGACATAAATTCTGCCGCTATCGGAAACTGCTACACTATGCTCGCGGGCGTAGGATATATAGGGAGCATCAGATATTTTAACAGCAGGCATCCAGTCATCCAATCCCTGAGCTATACGGGCATAGATTTGATTTTCTTCAAAACCACACGAATGATAAATTATTGCTAATCTATTATTTGGCAGTTTTACTAACTTAGGTTCTGCATAATCAAAGTTCTCTTCATGCGGAGCTACGGTAAATGGACCATAAAGCACAGGATTTAAATGCAATCTAAGTACATCAGTTGCTATCAGGCCATGTTCACCGGTAGATATTTCCATATCCAACGAAACAATGTGATCTTTTGGAGTATTGCAGTCAATGTAAATTTGAATGCTATCATCCCATGGAACAATGCTTTGCTTTTCACCTACATCTCCAATAAAGCTTGAATTATCAAGGATTGTGACATACGGATCAACAGAATTTACTTCTATTGAAACACCCTCCTGAAAAATACTATAGTTCCTAAGGCAAGGCCAAAGTACAACTGTCTCATTAGGATCCAGGTTACCATCTTCATCATCTGCCCATAAACTGACAACTCCCAGCTTTGGAGGTAAAATTTCTGTAAGTGCTTCATTAATATCGACTCGTCCTGCACCAAGCAAGTTAACAAAATTATTTGTGAATTCCTGTTTGTGTTCGTTAATTCCTGTAGATGTTGCTAATAACTGGAGAGCAATCTGATCTGACGACCACGATGGCCAGGCGGATTTGATTAGAGCTGCCGCACCTGCTACTATAGGTGAGGCCATACTCGTACCGCTTTTATTTCCATACCCACCACCTGTCAAAGTACTGTAAATTGAAGATCCGGGAGCAGTTATATCGACCCATACACCATAATTCGAATAATAATCTCTCCGATCACTTATTGTTGAAGCAGCAACGGCAATAACATTACTATAGCCAGCCGGATAAAGAGGGTGATCACTACTATCATTGCCTGCTGCTGCAATTAGAAGCACACCGGAAGAATAACAGTAATCAATAGCTTCACGCTCTATATGACTTATATCAGGCCCGCCAAAACTCATATTAACTATATCAGCACCATTATCGGCGGCATATATCAATGCGTTTGCAATATCAGTGCTCGCTAATACTCCTTTACCCGAACTATTCTTGAAACCAGCCCTCAAATTCATAATTTTCGCATTCCAACAAATACCGCTTACACCCAAGCCATTGTTCCCACAGGCACCTGCAATACCGGCAACATGTGTACCATGACCTTCAAAATCCATTGGGTAATTATCTGGAGGTCCCGGATCTTCACCCGGAAACACTTCACAGGGATCGACACTTACGAAATCCCAGCCGTAAATATCGTCGACAAATCCGTTTTCATCATTATCTAAGCCATCTCCTTCAATCTCACCGATGTTTCGCCAGATATTCTCAGCTAAATCAGGATGATTCCAGTCCACACCTGTGTCTATGACAGCTATGACAACATCCGGATCACCTGTAGATACATCCCATGCAGAATTAGCCCCAATTTTTCTTAAATGCCATTGAGAGTTGATTTCAGGATCATTTGGATTAGTTTCCAGTGTATTCAAGTAGTAAACAGGCTCAACCCATTCTATATTTGGATCTGATCTCAGTCTATCAATTGTATCTTCAAGCCCTGTCTCCAGCGGCAAATAAGCTAAATGAATATCTCTAAGCTGCATAAATTTTGAACTTTTGAATACTCTCTCAGTTCTGACAAAGCTATGACGATGAGCGACACTTTGCAGTCTTTGATAACTTTCCTGAGAATTATTGGAAAATAATTTACCTAATTCATTAGAAGATTTGGCAAATTTGAACACTATGCAATCGGACCTATACCTCTGGTCGCCTGAATCCGGATATGCATTATCACCTTGTAACTCTATATTGCCATTTACTTGTGACACTCCGAAACTAATAAATATGAATAATATAGTACTTAGGAAGGAAATTGTTAAAAAATGCTTTGGTTTGCTAAGACTTCTCATTATTGCTTTCCTCCTCTACAAATTACATTATATGCAGCATTAAGAAAATCAGACCATTTTGTCAAATTTATTGTTAAAAATAGTATATCAAATAATTATCATGTTAATCAAGAACTTTCGTTCGGCATAGGATTTCTGTGGAATCTTGCCATTGAATTTAGAGAAAATCTTAACTCGGAGAATTGTTGATAAACGGATTTTCAGTTCGTAACCTGTAATCGTAAATACTTATATATAAAAGATTAATAAACAGCAGCTTTATTTATAGCAGCTCAAAACGAGCTTGGAAAAATCTTAGATATTCCGGTTCATATACCATCCTGAGGCCTTTAGTTTTTTCGCGGACATCATATACAGCTTTTACACTTTCGGCTACGACATCCATATGCGCTTGAGTATAGACTCGCCGTGGGATTGTAAGACGTGTTAATTCCAATGATGGATGGCGATGTTCACCTGATTCCGGATCACGTCCTGCACTGACTATGCCTCGTTCCATTGAACGTACTCCCGAATCCAGGTAAAGTTGTGCCGCAAGCGTTTGCGCAGGAAATTGTTCCTGTGGAATATGCGGATAAAACTTTTTGGCATCAATGAAAATTGCGTGACCTCCTATTGGCTCCACAATTGGAATATTCCAGTTGAGAAGAAGTTCTCCCAAATATCGTACCTGCATTATCCTCGAACGTATATGGTCGTCTTTTATTCCTTCAGCAATACCTATCGCGAGAGCTTGCATATCACGTCCGGCCATACCTCCGTATGTATGCAAACCTTCATATATTACTACCATATTACGTGCATTTTCTGCTACTTTAGGCTCATTAACAGCAAGCCAGCCGCCTATATTAACCAGGTGGTCTTTCTTTGCACTCATCCATGCGCCGTCAGTATAGCTGCAAAATTCTTTTAATATTTCGGCCAACGATTTATTTGCATAACCTTCCTCGCGTTCCTGAATAAAGAAAACATTTTCATACATGCGTGTTGCATCTAAATATATAGCTATTCCATATTTATCACATAATTTTCGCAAAGCTTTTACGTTAGCCATGCTCACCGGCTGTCCGCCGGCCATATTTACTGTCCCGGCAAGGCTTATATAAGGTATTTGATCTGCTCCCACTTTTTTGATTAATGTCTCAAGTTTATCCAGGTCAACATTACCCTTAAACGGATTCATACTTGAGGTGTCATGAGCATCGTCGATTATCACATCAACGAAAGTTCCTCCAGCTAATTCCTGATGAAGCCGTGTAGTTGTGAAATACATATTGCCGGGTATGAAATCGCCGGGTTTTATAAGAGCTTTACTGATGAGATGTTCCGCACCCCTTCCCTGATGAGTAGGGATAATATATTTGTAGCCATAGTAAGTTTGTATTGCTTCTTCAAGATGATAGAAATTCCTGCTGCCGGCGTAAGCTTCATCGCCAAGCATAATTCCTGCCCATTGCCGGTCACTCATAGCGCTTGTGCCGCTATCAGTTAATAAATCGATATACACATCTTCTGAACGAAGCAAGAAAGTATTGTAACCGGCTTTTTCAGCAGCCTGTTTGCGTTCTTCGGCGCTAATCATATGGATAGGTTCTACCATTTTGATTTTCCATGGTTCAGCCCATGAACGGCGACCGAATTGTTGTCCCATGGTTTCGTAAATAGAGTTTGGCATATTTTCACCTTCTTTATTAAAGCTTAATAAAAGACTACTACAATGTACCGGACAACTTATTTAACGCGCAATGTTTACTATAGGTGTACTCTACCGGTGATTAATTTATCGAAGTCTTCTACCGCTATGGCAGGAGCGGTCTTAAAAGCGATGCCAGTCATTTTAGTCAGAGCAATAGAAGCTTTCATTACTTGTTTTATATCTGGAAAGTCAACAATAAGAACTATATCCTGCTCTCCAAGCAGTGTGTACATTGAATTCACCTGGCCGCCATATTTACTCAAAAGAGTAATTGCTTTGTCAGTTCTTTCGGTACCCATTTGGTTAAATGATCCTGATGAGTAATTCCCAAACATAAAAAACGTAGCCATATCAATCCCACCTTTCTTTATCGCCAGTCCAAACTGGCATTAGTCCTTACTATAAAAACATGCTTTTTTCAATCTTGATATTATATTGATTGAAGGAAATATCAAGTAAAATGTTAATAAAATCCCTAAAAGTGAAAAAACTATTAAATTATAATTTAGCTGTAAAATAATAATTTGAAATTTTATATAAAGTATTTATCATTTATTCGTTATTGGTATTCCATACAGAATACCCTTTGAATTTTCTGCTATAACCGGCAGACTTAAGACAACATCTGATGTTACTAATATGTCGCTGACTCCAAACTCTTCTCTTATATCCTGCCATTGCTCAAGTGTTCTGTTTTCCCAAATAGCCTGATATAATTCAAAAGGTATATCTAAATGTTGGTATTTAATAGGCGGAGGTATCATCAAATCTACACCGTAAACTTTCTTAAGGATATTATCATAAATAAGAACAGAACCAGGAGCATAAATAAAGAAATTGGGCGAGGACATATCTACAAGAACCGGCCTGCGAGTTTTAATGGAAATCATTGGGTTATGAATTGTTGCAAGAAGCAATCCTTCTCTCTTTGAAATTTTAGCATAAAACTCGTCATTTGTTCTATCTTTTAAAGTATCCTGCCTGATAATATAATGATTAACATATTTCTTACTAAATAGAATATTTACCGAAAGAAAAGCCACTAAGACTATTAACATTAGTGCTTCATATCCGATTTTGTGAGATCTTTGTAAAAGAAGCTTTTTATTGTTACAGGAAAATTTATTAATTAAAACATAAGCCAACCATATCATAGCTAATCCGAAACATATTAACTGAACTTCAGCATGTCTTGTGAAGAATGAGCAAATTAAGAAAAAAGCGAAGAGATTATAATTAACTATATATTTTTTATTTCTTTCGATAGTCAGTAATCCTACAAGAACAGCCGCTAACATAAAATTGTTTAAATTTATATATCTGCCCGGCATGAGAATCAAAAAAGCAACTGGCACTTTCTCAGGAGGAATTTGCGTTATAATACCTGCCAGTAACGAAGAAATCCCTGATACTATGATTATCTTGAATAAAAAGGATGTGGATTCTTTTTCCTTAAAATATCTTAATCCTATAAAACCTGCTATAATGCTGAAAGCACATAAAACAAGACCCCAACGATGATATAAGAAGCTATCATCGAGAGAATCCCAGTATAATTTTGCTCTATGAGCATCCCAATAATTAATATAACTAATTAGATATTGTTTTTCGATTCCGGCTTCGACTTTCGGGAGCATACGTATCGAATATAAATGATATGTAAACAGTGAAACCGTTATGAAGAGCCCTGCCAAAAAGAACCAATATTTTCTTTTGATAACCTGTGCAAAAAAATTCCTGCTCCATATCGCAGATATCGCAAAAACCAATATTAGCCATGCCCCCCAGGATAAGTGTATACAAGGCGCAATACCCAGAAAAAAAAGACCAATTCGATAGCAAGTGTTACTAATTAGAGCAATAGTTAAAACTATAAAAGAAAGTCCAAGAATTCCGTACGTATGCTGAATACCGAGCATCCAAACAGGATAGACAACACCCTTACCAACGTAGTTTGCAAAATAAATTAATATTGTACCCAGAATAGCCAACCATGCATTTTTATTAATTGAGAAAATGAGTAAACCAATTGCCTGAAATGAAACCATTCCCAAAAAGCCTGAAATCAAGATTGTCACAATTCTTTCTGAGCCGATAAGCTTTAACAGTAGAGCAGTGATATAGTTAATAATCGTAAACGCTTTCCTGTGATAAATATAAAAAGGATTGTCGGTTGGATATTTTACTATATGAGAGATTACCTGAGCTGTTTCGACAGCTACCTGCCATGTCGCATTTGAAAATCCAAGACAAAGTCCGGCTAATCCACAAAATATAACTACAAATAGAAGAGGCCTTTGATTTATGATATTATTTATTTTTCCCTGATGTGTCTGTAGCATTTTCGTCGATTCCTATTTTGCTTTCAATAATATACAGAGGTCTTTGTTTCATTTCCTGATGAATTTTTCCAACGTACAATCCCAAAACACCTATTGTGGAAAGAATAGTGCCGCAAAGAAAAAGCATTGTCACCATTATAGCAGGCCAGCCCGGCTGGTGCATTCCCCAGAAAACTCTTGTAATGATAATATAGATCAAATATATCAAAGCTCCTGTTGATACTAAAAAACCCATAACAAGGGCAAAATATAACGGCAACTCAGAAAAAGATGTCAGGCCGCGTATAAATTCCTTCATAGGATTAAGACTTCTAAATAGCGGAAATTTTGCCTCTCCAGCAAACCTTGGATCACGTTCATAAAAAACATTTACCTGTTTAAAACCAACCCACCTTACGAGTCCCCTCATGAAAGGGTCATATTCATTCAATTGCAATAACTGTTCTACTGCCCTACGGGACAATAACTTAAAATCACCTGAGTTTTCAGGTAGTTCGATATCTGAAATGGCATTGATTGTTTTATAAGCCAGTTTTGTAAGCTGCATTTTGAAAAAATTCTCACCTTTTCGTTTTGTCCTCGTGGTATGTACTACATCAGCGCCTTTTTTATATTCGTCGATAAGTTTTGGAATTAACTCCGGCGGGTCCTGTAAGTCACAGTCCATGTAAACAACAGCATCACCTCTGGTGTGTTTCATGCCGGCTATGACACAAGGTGTCACCCCGAATCTTCGTGACATGTTTATAATCTTGATATTGTTGTCGGTATTGTGGTAATTCAACAATAATTCGAGTGAGCCATCATTGGAATTGTCATTTACGAAGATAAACTCGTACTCGACATTTAGAGGTTTAAAAGTATCAGAGAGCCTTTTAATCAACTCAGGAATAACTTTTTCTTCATTTCGAAAAGAAAATACGACGGAAACAAGCATATTGAGAATCCTTTCTCGAAAAGTATTTAAATACAGGAATATTTTCTTTTTAGTTTATTCGAAGTCATTTCCACTAAATGACTAACGACATCATCGCCGAATTTATTTTTAATCATATTAAGATATCGAGGATTTTTATAATAAGCATCGAACGCATAATCTCTGAATGAAAGAATTTCTCCGCCGGAAAGATATTTACTTGGTAAAGGCAAAGATTCGTAAGAATACTGTGAATATCCATCCCACGATTCGGGAAGAAGCCATTTGTTTTCAAGAGCAAAATCATAAAGCTGTGAGCCTGGAAATGCCATAGCTGAATAAATATTTGCCCATTCGGCATTAATATCAAACATAAGTTTTAGCGTATCATTCATTGAATCATAATCATCTTCAGGAAGACCGAAGATATAATTTGCACAAATATAAAAACCCAAATCATAACTCATCTTTACTACTTCTTCGACCAATTCAACTTTGTAACCTTTTGTTACATCTTTGATGACTCTTTTGCTGCCGGATTCAAACCCGTAAGCCAGCCAGTTAATTCCGGCTTTTTTCATCCCCTCGAGCATTTTGGGTTTAACTGTATTTACCCGTGCATACGCCCACATATTCAAATCGTATTTTCTTTCGATAATCTTATTACAGAGCTGCAAAACACGATTTTCATTCAGCGCGAACATTTCATCCATAATTTTAATATTTTTAACACCATAAGTATTAACAAGAATATCCAGCTCTTCCATTACACTATCAATACTGCGATAGCGAATGGTATTTTTCCCGAACAGGGCATTTATACAACAGAAACTGCAATGGAAAGGACAACCAAGACTTGTGTACAAAACGGCGTAAGGCTGTCGATTATGAATATCATCAAAGCAATGCCAGTTGTGCGCTCTATATTTTTCCATTGGCAGCATGTCCCAGGCAGGCAGAGCAATACTATCGAGATCTTCAAGTATCTCAGGTGCAGGATTTGAAATTACCTTTCCATCTTTTTTGTACCATAAGCCCTCAATTGGAAATTCTGTTGCATTATTTTTTATAGCATTTATTAATTCAGGTAGAGTTTTGAAGCCTTCCCCCTGGCAGAGAAAATCCGCAGGTTCTTCTATAATTGTTCTTTCGGGCAAAGCACTCGGGTGCAATCCCATCAATAATGTTTTTGCCGAAGATTCAAGTTCCTGCAATGAAGAGATAATTTCTGAAGCTCCAGTCATATTCATAGTCGAAGCTGATGGATTAGAACCAGAAACAACTATAGCGGCCAAATGAGGATTTATATCATTAATTCTCCTGGCCGTTTCTTCATAATTCCAGTTTTCTACTTCTGCATCGAAAAGAGCGACAGAATAGCCCTTTTGTTTTAGAAAAGCGGCTAAAATCGCGGCCCATAATGGAGGTTCTATTGCGGTTAGCTTAAAATCACCAAGTTCGCCGTAAAGCTGACGTTGACTTCCGGGTTTAACCAATACTATATCAATCTGGCTCATTTATAAATGTCCTTCTAAAGATTATTCAACAATTCACAAAGAGATAAAATCTTCTGTTCTTCGATATCAGGATAATTACCAATATAATATCCGTAAAAATGAATGTGTTCAATGTTCGGATATTTTTCCCATTCTTTATCAGTGATAAAAGTTTTCAGATAAGGTTGTCTCAACTGATTACCGCCTCCTGAACTGCCTCGACGAAATTCCACATTTGCATTACTAAGTGCTTTTTCAACTTTATCCCGAAATTCAGGATCAGGTTTTTTAATTACCAGATTGAATGCATAATTGCTGCTTCCTTCAAGGTCAAAATCTGTGCGGTACTTCTGACTGTCAAGGTTATCAAGAAACACCTTAAAATTCTTATTTCGCTTGATTATATTATCATCAAGACGTTTTAGCTGGTTTTTACCTATTACTGCTCCGATCTCAGTCCCACGTACATTATAGGCCGGATAGGCAAAAATGAAATCGGGACTCAAATCAGGATTATCATCAATGTATGTCTGTTTGAGTTTTTCGTTCAGTATTTCACGAGTCATACCATGAGAGCGAAACGCTCTGATTACTTCATAAATATTTTCATCATTGGTACAAACCATGCCCCCCTCAACCGTGCTCATATGATGAGCAAAATAATAACTAAAATTTGATATAAGGCCAAAAGAACCTAATTTTCTTCCGTTAAAAGATGCACCATGGGACTCACATACATCTTCAATCAACGGGATATTTCGCTTGTCTAACTCAGTTAGTAATCGATCCGTTAAGCCGTTAAAACCCTGCACATACGTAATAAAAACTGCTTTTGTTTTATCACTGATTTTATTTATTACCTGTTCATCATCCATGCACAAATTGTTAGGATTAATATCAACGAAAACCGGTTTGAAGCCGTTCTGTATAACAGAAGCAATATCCGATACCCACGTCAGTGTGGGGACAATAATTTCGCCCGGACCATAAAGATTCTTTAATGCGGCCATTGTTATCAAATTTGCGGATGCCCCCGAATTTACGAAAACACTGTATTTGACATCCAGCCATTTAGACCATTCTTCCTCAAAAGCACGCACATTCTCTGATTGAGTTAATCGCGGCATTTTGCTTAAAAATTCTATAAGAATATTAATATCTTCACGGGTAATATTGTTTTCCATCAATGGCCAGTTTAAACTCATGTTAATATTCCTTTTTATATAATACTCGTGTTATTTTTCTGAATAATATATATTCCTAAAAACACTAATAGAAAAATTGGTAATAGTGTCGCATATTCTATTTTATGTTGTCTGCTCTTTACGGTAATACTTATTTTAGAAATAATATTTTTTAACTGGTAAATAGTACAACCAGCCAATCATTATTGCAAGCAAAACCAGTTTTACTTCAATATGACAGCTAAAAAAGCCGCCAATAATAAATAAAACAAAGAAATTATAGTTTTGATGTATACTTTATAAACAGGACTTGTGACTAATTCCAATATAATTGCTGTTAGTGTCATATTTGCGATGTTGAGATTTCTGGCTGGCATCAAAGCCAATAAGAATGATGGTACTTTATCAAACAATATTTCTGTAATTATTCCCATTATATTTAGGATATTTGACAATACCAGCAAGCACTTGGGCTGCTTCAGCAGAAGCCTGCCAAAGAAGCTAAAATAATTAATAAAAGGAACTGGTTAGATGTTAAAAACTCATCAACGCTTTTTTTAATTCCCCTGTTTCCAGCATTAATTATAATATTATTACAACAAAATATGTTCTTTATTAATCAAAAGATTATTATGGAAGGTTTTTAATTACTTCAGAGATTTGTTCTATACTGAAATCTCCTGCTTTATAAAGTTTTTCTCTGTTGCCGCATTTAAATATATAGCTATCATCAAATCCAATATTTTTGAGTTTAATATCTGCGTTTTTCTCTCTAAGTATGTTCGTTACCAAACTATCCATACCACCTTTATTAATAAAGCCTTCTTCGAGAGTTATAATATTTTTATAATTCCTGATTGTATTAAATAACGACTCTTTGCGTATTGGCTGCAGCGTAAACACATCAACCACACCAATATTGAGGTTATCAGATTGCAGTTTCTGTGCAATGTCCAAGGCTCTATGCGTCATATATCCTGTGGAAACAATACAAATTTTATCACCTTTTATTAATTCACAAAAACCTTTATTCCACTCAAAAGTTGTGTTTTCGGAATATATTTTCGCTACTGGTTTGCTGTCTATTCTGATATATTTTGGTTTTTTGAGTTCGATTGAAAAATCAACAAATTTCCCAGCAGTCACCCAGTCAGAAGGCGAACATAAAACTATGTTCGGAAGTGTCCTTATTATTGATATATCTTCAAGACAGTGGTGACTCGGACCTGACATATCATAACTTACTCCCGTACCAACTCCAATAAGATTAACATTCATTTCTTTTTTCTGGCATGACATCGCCAAATTTGTTCTTATCTGTTCGAAGGCTCTCATAGTAATAAAGCCGGCGATTGCAAAAGCATATACAATAAATCCTTCTAAAGCGAGCCCGGTGGATATGTTTATAAGATTCTGTTCGGCAATTCCTACATTAATAAATCTATCGCTAAACTCGCTCCTCAATTTGTCAAGCGCAGGCGCTCCCATATCGGCAGAGAGGAAAATTAGCCGGTCATTATGATGCATTCGTTCATAGACATTTTCTATGATTGCATCTCTCATTGTTTTAGGTTTAGCAGAATCCATTAGTTATTTTCAAGTATCTTGTCAATTTCCTGAGCAGACAAACTTTTTACATGACAAAGTCTGTCACCTTCTAATTGAGGAATACCTTTTCCTTTGCGAGTATTAGCTATTAAAACTTTAGGTTTGTTTGTCTTACTGTTTTTAAAATTGCTTAACGATGAATATAACTGTTCGATATTATGGCCATCGACAGTTTCTGCCTCCCAACCAAAAGAGTTAAATATTTTTTCCAGAGGTCCAACATTTAATATATTCTTCTGATAATCCAGCATAGATATCTTATTGTCATCGATAATTAATATCAGGTTATCCAGTTTGTGATGAGAAGCAAACATAACTGCTTCCCATACAGAACCTTCGTTAAGTTCTCCATCGCCGCATAACACAAAAACATGTCTTTGTGTTTTCTTGATTCTCAATGCCATTGAAACTCCGCAGGCAACACCAAGACCGTGACCAAGCGAGCCGTTTATTGTTTCAAATCCCGGAACTGATGTATCAGGTATACCGCACAGAAAGGAATCTTCTTTACCGATTTTTTTTAATTCACTCTTGTCGAAATAATTCAGGTCGGCCAGAATCGGATATAACGAGACCGCTCCGTGACCTTTACTGATTATAAATCTGTCTCTCTGCTCGGATTCGGTATTTTGCGAATCATAATTGAGAAGGCCACCATAGTATAAAACCACAAAGATTTCAATATCAGACAAACACGAAGCAATTCTGGATTCCGGAGCATATTTATGCAGCTTTAACATTTCTTTCCAGGCCCACTGAACTTTATCTTCTAATGCTTCGAAAGAAATCATACTGTATGCTCCGTTTGTTTTTTGTCTTTATTTTTTGGAGGAATATCTTTAATATTCAATGGTTTTTCAAAGGAATCCAATTCTTTAAAACAACTTATTTTACGCTTAGCACGGTCCTTCTCTGCTTCACTGTAGTCTTCTCGTTCCAACTCATAGAAAATTATCTGGCTGCCTCCTGACTCGAAACGAAACGGCACATGAATATTTTCTGATAAAGCCTCTCTGACATGCTCTTGTTTTTCGGGCGGCACAAACAATAAGAGGAAACCCCCGCCGCCCGCACCGGTAATTTTGCCACCTATTGCTCCGGCTTTTTGTGCTTTATTATAAAGATTATCAACCTCGTGATTCGTTATATTTGAACTTAAATTTCTTTTGAGCGACCATGATTTGTGTAATAATTCACCAAATTTACAAATATCAGAGTTGCTTTTTAATATTTCCACTCCCTGGTCAACCATTTCCTGCATCTGCTTAAGGAGTTCATTTTTTTCATTAAAGACATCTTCATAGCCTTTTACGATATTTGAAGCCGTACGTTTTATGCCGGTGTAGAAAAGCATTAAATGTGAATCTAACTCCTCCATTCGATTAGAACTTAAAGTTACAGGTTGTACATCAAATTGCCCATTTGTCGAAAAATTTATCAAATTCAATCCACCATAGGCAGCGCAAACCTGGTCCTGAGAACCGACTGCTTCTTTAATCATATTTTGTTCTATATGAATACTTTCCTTAGCTAATTGTTTTTTACTTGGCATAATACCCATATAAGCATAAAGAGCATGCAGAAGCCCTACGGTAAATGAAGAACTCGAGCCCATGCCGCTTCGAGCCGGCAAGTCACCATCATGATGAATTTCAAGTCCTTTTTCGATATTTAAAAAATGAAGCACTTCGCGTACAGCAGGATGTTTAATTTCTTTATAACCATGGCATTCCTCCATTTTTGAGTATACTATTCTTAATCTATGTTCAAAAAAGGGAGGTAAAACTCGACATGTTATATAACAGTATTTGTCTATAGAAGTGTTAAGAACAGCACCTCCGTGCTTGAGATACCATTCTGGGTAATCGGTACCGCCACCAAAAAACGATATCCTGAACGGTGTGCGATTTATAATCATTCTATCTCCCTGCCAAATATATAATGTTACACCATTTCCAAAAATCCTTTATTGCTTTTCATTGAAAAAATCCTCAGCTTTAGAATAGGATTCCGGCGTTCCAATGTCAATAAAACGTGCCGTGTCGCAATATCCGAAGTTTTGTTCTTCCGTTAAGGAAGGAAACAAATCACGCTCCAAAGAGTAAAACTTTCCAGTTGGTATAGAACTAATCAGAGCCTTCTTTATTAAATAAACACCGGCATTAATCCAACCAGGTCCTGCATTATAGCTTTTTTCTTCAAAAGCTGCAATCTCTTTGTTACTGTTTATTATCACTTTTCCATATCTGCTGGTATCATCCATTTCAGTCAAAAGCAGTGATACCTGGCGTTCTTTTTTAAAAAACCAGTTTATATATGCATCAAGATCCGCATCAATATACGAATCACCATTCATTACTAAAATAGTATCTGAGGTTAAATGCGGCAGAGCCAGTCTTAAACCGCCCCCTGTCCCTAAAGGTTCATCTTCCTTCGAATATTGAATATCCAGTGATTTATAAGTGTCACCGAAACAAGTTTCAATTTTATCAGCCATATAACCAGTACAAAGTACTACCCTGTTTATCCCTGAATTTATAAGTTGGTCAAATGTATATGACAAAAAGGGTTTACCTGAGATTTCAGCAAGCGCCTTTGGTCTGTCTGAAACGACCGATTGCAGTCGTGTCCCTTTCCCACCAACCAATATTGCAGCGGTAATATCACTGATTTTTCCCACTATTTGCCTCTTTCTTCCTGCCAGATTTGATAAGTTGTTTGTAAGCCTTCATCCAGATCTATTTTCGGCATCCAGCCAAGAGACATAAATTTACTACTATCAAGCAACTTTTGCAATGTACCATCAGATTTATTTGTATCCCAGAAAATATTACCTTTGTAACCTACAGTATCTGCAATTTTCCTGGCTAAATTTTTTATTGTATAATCTATACCTGTACCAATATTGTAATGATGGTTTTCCATGCTATCAACATTGTTTATTGCGAAAATTGAAGCTTCTGCAACATCCTCGGAAAAGATAAATTCCCTTTGCGGCTTACCGCTTCCCCAGAGAGTAATATCCGGAATATTATTAACTTTTGCTTCATGAAATCTTCTGATCAAAGCAGAAAGAACATGAGAATTTTCCAGATCATAATTATCACCTGGCCCATACATCGAAGCAGGAATCAGGGCAATAAAACAATTTGTTTGATATTGTTCATTATAAACTCTGCATGCAATGATACCTGAAATTTTAGCAGTTGCATAAGCCTGACTGGTTTGTTCTATCGGCCCGGTTAATAAATATTCTTCTTTGACAGGCTGCAAAGATTCTTTCGGATAACTGCATGAAGAACCATAAAATACAAGATTTTTTACCTGTGCTTTTCGGGCAGCCTGAAAAACATTATCTTGCATGGCAATATTAGTATGAAGATAATCTGCAGGATATGTCTTATTGCTTAATATCCCCCCAACTTTTCCTGCTGCAAGAAAAACATATTCAGGTTTTTGCGAGCAGAAAAAATCTTCGACACTTCTTCTATCTGTCAGGTCCAACTGGTCATGTGTTCTGGTTATAAGATTTTTGTAACCTTTTGCTTTCAGCTTTCTCACTAATGCTGAACCTAATAATCCAGTATGACCGGCAACATAGATTTGAGAATCTTTAAACATTACTATACTTGTTGTTACTGATAATAGTATAAACTTTAATCAACTCAGATATGCCCATTTCGATTGAATAATCGGGAGAGAATCCTGTCTTCTCAATTTTTTCATTAGAAACAATATAATCTCTTTTGTCCGGGTCTTCGCCGACCGTCGCTTCCAGAACAACAAAATTTTTAATTTGCTCTTTTATTAACGTACATAATTCAAGTTTTGACAGATTAGCATCTGAAAGCCCAACGTTATAAGGCTCATTTTTCATCGTATCGAAATTATCTATAGTATGAATGAAGGCTTTGGCTACATCCCTAATGTGTATGTAGTTACGTTTGAAATGCCCCTCGAATATAACGATAAATCCATCTTTAATAGCACGATACGTAAAGTCATTAACAAGTAAATCAAGCCGCATTCTCGGGCTGGCACCGAATACAGTTGCAAGTCTCAAACTTACACTGTTTCCTCTGTCTAAGATAAATTTTTCAGCTTCGACTTTAGTTTTTCCATAAAAGGAAATTGGCTTCAGCGGAGTCTCTTCAGTGCAGTAAATTCCTTTTTGACCTATTCCATAGCCGCTGTTAGTAATCGGTATAATTATCCTTTGTTCTTTCGAAAGTATTTCGCAAAGGGTTTTTATTGCTCCGGAGTTTGTAGTTTCAGAACCGATTTTATCTTTATTACACAACGGAGCTCCCACAAGAGCAGCTAAGGGAATTACAATATCTTTGTCTTTAGTAATAGATTCTAATAATGTCTTGTCTCTTGCATCACCGGAGACGATATTAAATGTTTCCCATGGACAACAATCCATAAGAGAATTTGGTCTGAACATGAAATTGTCCAGTACTGTTACTTTATTTCCCTTTTTAAGTAATTCCAGTGTAAGCACGGAACCTAAATATCCCGCGCCTCCGGTTATCAAAATATTATATCCCATCTTTTCACCTGTATTATCAACAATATTGCTTTAGCTGGTATCCCCAATTAAAACATAAGAAATCTCATTTCTGCAATAGAAACGCCTTCACATTCTCCAATTGAGGTTTATTGATTACTTCAATATTTAACGTAGTATAAATTGCCTGTTATTTTTTGTCAACAGGACTTCCATATATCAATTTTATATCTTCTGAAAACATTCCAATAGAAAATCAAAGTGTACCTAATCATATAAATTTATTCACTCCCACAAAGATTTATATTTTAAAATATTGCACTAAAATTGCAATATTTGAATACCTGAAGAAATTCTTCAGTATGAGCGTTTTCTACTTTGTTCCTTTTTCACTATCTGCCACAAACGGAACACTTTTAAGAGAATATGTTTCTTTCCTCAAATAATCCACTACATCCTGAGAATTACCTATTTTTGACAATACTTTATGATTTACAATATCCCCAAAAACAAATCTAATAGTTCTGTTCCTTGTTAGTAATAGTTCCCTAATAAACAAAAACTGTCCGAGAGATTTATGAATGCTCCTTGCAAACTGAAAAAGCATACTCGTTTGCCCATGGAAAAAGACAGGAAGGACATTAGCTTTACTCCTTCTTACTAATAGCCCAAGTCCCTTTGCCCACTTTGCATCGGTAGCGTCTTTCTGCCATAGATATTTCCTCAATGAAATATCCCCGGCTGGAAAAATTATTAGTGTATGTCCACCGTTGAGCCATTTCATACCTGCTATTATAGCTTTCCGATTTTTCTCTTTCGCTTTTTTTGAATTTTTCAATCTTATAGGAATTATATAATCTTTTAGATGTGGAATTTTTCTTAGTCCGGAAATAGCCAGTATTTTTATATCACTTCGACAATTCATTATAACACTCGAAATTGCGAAACCGTCAACCAGGGCCAAAGGATGATTGGCAATTATTAGTAATGGTCCATCCCGATTTATTTGTGACAATTTTTCATGATTATAGCTCAGCTTTATATCAAAAGAATCGAGGACTTTCTGAAAAACAAAATCTTCAGATCTTGGATCATTTGCAAAGCGATAACTTATTTCCTGAAACTCTTTAAAGCGAAACATTTTCAGAATTGGTTTCGAGATAAATTCCAAAAGTAACGTTAGCGGAGAATCTGGATCGCCGAAATTTATGGAAACACTTTTTGTCGTATCCGAAAACCTTAGCAATGTTTTGGATTTCCTCGGAGATGCCACTGTATCAGTATCAACAAATCTTTGATATTTATTTTTCACTTCACTAATTCCCGATTTCTGATTTAAACACGATACTTTTAAAATCCCTATAATTAATAGTAAAACTGTATATCAAAAAGTTGTCTATATTTTCATTACCCATTCACACTCTCAACTTCTAACGCCGGATTCTGTTGTTCCAACTGACTCAATTCTTCGGAAGTTAGAAGTTTTTGCATAGCCTTCCGAGTCGCCCAACGAAGAAATATCATCGAATACTTAGCACCGGAAAGATACATTCCAATAATAAAGACCAAGTGCGATAAACCATACATTAAAGGCCCTCCTATCATGATGAGAAGAGGCCAACGATATATTATAGTCAGATATCCCAGTAAACTAATAGTAGGCCATGCAATGAGATAACTGAACATGATGAGAAAAACTCCGAAAATAATCCGAAAAGTGGGACGTTCATGGAATGCACTTAGGTCCGCCTTATCACGAATTGCAGAAAGGACAAAATCTTTTTTAATCAATTTTCTAACAAGCATTTGTTTCATTTTAATGTAATATCATTTCGATAATAAGAATCGTCATAACCTTTGGTATTATAACGACTTTTTTGAAAAAATCTTGCGTTTTCGCCTATCTTACCTTACTTTATATGGTTTTGAAACATGAAAAATTCTGGTTGCGTGATAAAGCTGCAAAATGAATGGAATTAATGCCTCAAAGTATTGGAAATTTTTTGACCAAGTTTATTGTATTTCTGTATTAAACCGAACGGAACGGCGTGCAGAAGCTCAAAAACAGTTTGAAAAAGTCGGACTTAAGGACAAAGTAGAATTTGTGGTAGTTGAGAAAAATATTGAGAGTCCCGAAAAAGGAATTTATGATTCTCACTTAGCCTGTATTCGTAAAGGTCTTCAAGCCGGTGCATCACGAATTCTTATTTTTGAAGATGATATTATTTTTGATCGCTTTAACACGACCACACTCAGCCGGTGCATAAATTTCCTGTCAGAATGTTCAGAATGGAACACGCTGCATTTAGGGTGTATTGTTAAGGGCAGCAGAAAGACAAAAAATCCATCAGTCCTTGAGATTTCCTACCGTTGCCTGACCCACGCTTATGTAATTCATAGCCGGTTTGCTCAAGTCCTTGAGAAAATACCCTGGGATGGAGTGCCTTATGATGGACTATTAGCAAAATATGAGGGACAATATACAGCATATCCGTCTTTCGCATTCCAAAGTAACTCACCAACAGATAATGATTGCCTCATTCGACTGGATAAGTTCCGAAGAGCAATAGGCGGCCTAAGAAGAATTCAGAAATTTAACGAGATGTTTTATCACCACAAAACCATCATTATTATCGTGAATATTGTTATCCTGGTTTTGTTGTTGAAATGGATAATAACGTGAACAACGAATAAGCAGAAAGAACTCAATGAGAATTATAAGAATAAGGTTTATCATTTCACTGGGATTAGTATTGATTTTTGCCGAAATCACACCGTTCACCAATGTTTTTAATATCTCCCCCGGTGAAATAAAAAAGGACAAGCAAGTAGTTCTTTTCGAGCAGAGTCAGAAAACCGACTTGTTCACATACAGCAGCCTTGTATCCGGCGATGGTTATAATTCATATCCATTGTATTCCAGCCTTCTATCTGGAATACAAATATTTGAGCTGGAGCTCTTCACCCAGAAATCAGAAAGCGAAAGATATTTCATTTTTGCCAGGATGAGTTTAATCATTTTTATCAGTTGTACTATATTTCTATGTTTAATGTTGATGAACGTAAGGCTGACTATTTTGTCTCTGGTACCTGTGTTCTTATCCCTTGTATGCACACTTGGACTTCTGATGCTTGCAGTGCAATCACTGAATGTTTTCGGTCTTTTATTGGCCTTAAGCCTCCCCGTTTTGAGCACTTTTAGTTCCTTTCTTATAGTACGTTTTTATCAGCGTTACCATAATCAGGCTTTTGGCATTTTAGACCGGAAACGACTTTCAGTCTTTATTGGTTTTGCAGCCACCATGGCCGGTTTGGGATTCATGTTTACAACAAACCATAATCTTTTTAAAGGTCCCGGCTTACTTGTACCAGTGGGTATCGGGTTTATCACTATCGGAGCTTTTGTTATTTTACGATATTTACTATTCTGGTTTGACAGAAAGGAATCCGGAAAAAAATGTCTGTCAGAGAATTTACAGGATAGAGTCATCTGGCGATACCGGAACATGGATGTCTATTCACGTTTTTTTGGTTTTTTTAAAATCCGGCTTGATCCTATGTTTTCTGAGCTTCCAGGACTTTTAGAAAAAATACCACCTGTAAAAACTATCATTGACATTGGTACAGGTTATGGTGTCCCGGCAGTTTGGTTTTTGGAGAAATTACCGGAAGTCAGAATCTTTGGACTTGACCCGGATAAGGATAGGATACGAGTGGCATCGCAGGCAATTTCAGATCGAGGAAAAATGACGGTTGGTGGTGCACCAGAGGTACCTTCGCCATCAGAATCAGCAGATTTAGCTACCCTGCTGGACGTAATTCAATATATTGATGATGAGGCCTTGGAAATTACCCTGAAACGACTTTCCGAAAAGCTATGCCCTAATGGAATGATTCTGCTAAGGATATCCGTTCCCCTTGAAAAAGGAAATCCATGGCCATGGTGGATTGAACGAATTCGAGTAAGTACCCAAAGGATTACGACACATTATCGTTCCGTTAACCAAACAGAGGAAATGCTGCAAAAGGCCGGATTCACCATACAATATACTGGCCCCTCGGGAAAAAATGGGGACCTGTTCTGGCTTTTAGGAACACTAAAAAAGGATCACCCACTGGGATGAGTAAACAAAAAGAAAAACATCTTTTTTTATCGCCATTCATAAAACTGGAAATCATTTGCTTCCTGGCAGCTTTTTGCCTGTTTTTCGTAAACGCTAAGCTTTGCGTACTGCCATTAGTTTGTTTCCTTAGTGTGAGTTTTGCAGCACCATTTTTTCCAACGTTTGGTTATTATCTTCCCATTATAAGCAGGGGTAATCCCAACACAAATGCAATTTCCCTAACTTTTGACGATGGGCCTGATTCCGTAACTACGCCAGAAGTTCTCAGACTGTTGGAAAAATATAAAGTAAAAGCCACCTTTTTCGTAACAGGTAGTTCCGCAGCCCAGCACCCCTTGCTCATTAAAGAGATAGTGCGTTCAGGACATACTATTGGCAACCATTCTTATAATCATGACTTGTTTTTGATGTTACGCTCGAAGAAGATATTGAACAGGGAAATTGAATCTACACAAGAGAAATTAAGCACACTGGATATTTGCCCACTTGTCTTTCGTCCGCCTGTTGGAATTACCTCTCCACGGCTAAAAAAAGTATTGGAAAAACTTGGTATGATATGTGTAAACTTCAGTTGCCGGGCTGTGGATGGTGGGAACCGGAGAGTAAAAAATATTTCACAAAAAATTCTTAAAAAGGTACAACCAGGCGATATTGTGATGCTTCACGATACTTGCCCCAAAAATATGGACCTATTACCATATTGGTTAACAGAACTGGAACTTATTTTGACAGGTATTCGAGAAAAAAGGTTGGAGATACTGCCGTTATCAGAGCTAATTAATAAGCCGGTAATGCAGCTCAATTCACAAACTCAATGATTTAAGAATGGCTTCTAAATTAGAAATGAAAAGAGAGTGTATGGAGAATAAGATATGAATCACCTGATTACAACGAATTTGTTTTGTAATCAGCATGAATATTTCGTAATGCATTGCCATACAAGGCACCGCGCCACATAAAAAGGAGGATGTCCCTGAATGGAACCTTCACTTTATTTAGTCGCCAGGGATTGTTGCGAAACGCCAGCAAATACAGGAAGGCGAAATTACGATAGAATGTTTTCATTGGTATCCTGGTTGGCAGAATTGTATGCATACAATCATAGAAAGTATAGGGATCCAAACAGATAAATTCATCCTTATGTTTTTTCCATAAGTCAGTACCCGGTGGCGGCGAAAAAACCGTAAAGGTAATTTCCGCAGGAGTAATTAAATCAATGCTCTTACGTAAATTAGCAAAATCCGATTCAGAAAAATTGGGATGAACCATTAAAGCGGCATGTAAACCAATCTCCAGGTCACGAAGTATCTCAACGGCCTTAAGATTTGTAGATGGTTCTATACCCTTATTATAGGATTGCAGGGTTTCCGCTTCCATTGATTCGAGGCCAACATAAAGAATAGTCAAACCAGCCTCTTTCCAAAGACTAAACAATTCCGGATGTTTGCAAATGGTATCCGCACGGGCCCAACTAACGTAGTTTTTTTGAATATTACGATCAATAAGTAATTTAGCAATCTTTTCGGTACGTTTGGCATTGATAAACATTTCATCATCAACAAAATAGATGTGATTCGATTTTATTGAGGCAATCTCATCCACTACATCTTCTGGCGTTCGCTGCATATATTTACCATTGGCCAGAAAAGGAACTACACAGAAATTGCAATGGTTAGGACAACCAACACTGGTCCTTACTGTGGCAGTTGGAGGAAATAAGGTTTTTAGCACCTGTCCCTTACCCGCATATTGAATACAATAATAATCCGAAGTCTCGATTAAGTCCCTGCGCGGCAAAGGAATCTTTTTGAAATCCGGTAATGATGGCGGCAAAGTATTGGCTAAATCCGTGAATTTCTTTGATCCAGTCAACAAGAAAACAGAGCTTTCCGGGATAGGTTCTTTTCTGTCAATACATTCGAGAAGCTCAGGCATAACCGATCCACCTTCCCCTCGAACAACCAGATCGATAGTTCCAGGTAGATTAAAATCAATTGGAACAATAGTAGCGTGAATACCACCTACAAGTATAAAAACCCCATCAAGTTGACGCTTAGCCATTTGTGAAAGATTCTTGATATTCGATGCCTGATTGGAGTATCCTGTAAAGCCTATCACTTCTGGTTTAAATTTTTTAAGGCGATTATTAAATACCCTGTCAGTTCGGCTTTCTGTTGTTAAATCCAGAATCTCTACATTGTGTTTGTCCGTATTTATACCGCCAGCAACAATCTCAAGAGCCAGGGGTTCTAAATGGAGGAATCCTTCCAATCGTTGAGCCACCTTCAATGGTGTCGGCGGTTTGACTAATAGAATATTCATAAATACCTTTGCTACTCCCTATATGTATTATTAACAGGATATTCCCAAACATGCATTCCGGGCAACAGTTATCAATTCTTGTTTTTGGTTACAATCAATCATCCCGTGATGCAAAGTAATAGACATATTCAAACGTTTGCCAAATTTATTAAAATAAATCCCCGCTCCAGTTTGCACTGGTATCCGGGGGTAATGAAACACATTAATAAGACGCCTTCCACAGAAAAAACCTTCCTTAATATTACACTTGTGTAGAAAAGCAAAATTAAACGAACCAAAAAAGACGTGCATCCAGGTTGACATCATATTACCGAGTATCTTTTTCGGCATGATTCGCATCAACAACATAACTTTTGAGAGTTTTTCAGGATATTTTTCTTTTGTGTTTTCATAGAATTGCTGCTTAAAAATATTAATTATACCTGAACGATCATCTAAGTCTGCCTGACTAATTTTAAAAAACATAAAAGAAAGATAGTTAAAAAAAATCGCCGGCTGATTTGGCGATAGATAACGCTGATCTACACTGCAACTGGCAAGAAAATCCTCTTCGGACGCATTCACACTTTTCGCTAAATACCTGAAAACCATAGCAGCTACATATAGTCCATATGGCAAGGTCATCAAGTAACCGGCGTGGTTCTGGACCTGGTTTTGAAATTGCAACGTTTCTTCGTCATTTAAAAAAACAGAAATATGATCCTGATACTGCTTTTTAAATGGGGTTGTTAGAAAAAGATTCGGTTTCTCCAGCAACTTATAGCGACATTGAATTACGGCTTTTCCACAAAGAAAATTTTCACGCCAGTGATCAAGATGCGCCGGCTCAGTCAATCGAATCTCTTTGCATACCTGATCCGGTTTAATCTGTTTGGAAAAAACTTTTTCCAGTAAACTTAAAAATGACTCTGCGCCATACGCATCAAAGAGACGATGATCAAACTGCATTGCCAGATAACATCGATTCAATCCTACCTGCAAAATCCGAAAACATAAATAATCCAAATCGCTTTCAAATGGCTTGTTCGCCCACTCTTCAAGAATAGATAGAACCGCTTCTTGTTTAACGTCATCTTCAATTGTCTTTAAAATCACTGAGACATTCACGCTCTTTTTGCGATTCGAAGCCCAAAAAGGTGCCAATGTCCAATCACGTCTTACCTTGCCGGTAAAGAAAGGAATCACTTCGGTGACTTGCCGAATAGTCTTCTTGAAATCTTCTAACTCAAACACTCCCTCCATTTCAAGAACAACCATTGAACTATTGCCCAAACCAGTTGCTTTAAGCGTGTTATAATGGAGCGCATGAACAAGCCAATCGTCACCTCTTAAATAACGTTTTGATTTAGAGCAGGGTATCCTCAAGAAGACTCTCTTTTTAATGCAATATATTCAGATATTGATTTGATCGTCTGTATATCTTTCATTTCTATCCCGGCTTTCATCAAGTCAATACCAAATTCCGTTTCAATAAAGATAAACAGTTCAACTAACCGCATCGAATCGACACCTAAAGTATGCAACGGCACATCTATTTCCGGTTTTATTTTCTGTTGCGGCAATAATTGCATCAACTTGCTTTCAAGCATTTTTTGTATTTGCTGTTTATCTAACATGATTTTAATCCCTCTATTTTTGCTTCCTTACAATAATTTGTTGATTATCATGATTGGGATATTCCCGACAAGCAATGGCATTCAAAGATTGTTTAACAATATTCTGTTTCTGCATTGCCGGTGATCCAAATCGAAGCCCCTGATAAATTTTCTGTTTTTGTATAGTAGCCGCTGCAATTGCAGCATGAAAGGCAATACTTGAGAAAGTATGACCGAAAATCGGGGCATAGCATAACGCCGGTAATACATCTCGGTCGCCTTGAGATATTTGTTCGGCGTTGACTAAATACAAATCAGTTTTGTCCGTCCAGCTTTCCACATCAATCATTAAATCCTGATCTGTATTGGGGGATTTCGATAATAGAAAAAAAACCGCCCCTTCACCGGGGATATAACCATTGTTTTCAAATGGATCGATTTGACCCATCCTGGAAATTATCAACTTACGACTTAAAATGTATGCTAACACATTGCCAAACTCTTCGCCGGCACCAACAAGAACCTGATCACAACGGCCGTTATTTAACCATGCCTGAGCCAGAAGGAGCACCTGAATAAACGAATTGTTAAACTGCGCAATTGTAGAAGTCGGACCTGTAATATGTAATGCCTGGGCAATATAAGAGACTGCCAGATTATGAACCGAATGAGTAAACTTTGTTGGTGAACTGCCGGTATCGCCATATGCAAGTATTTCCTCTAAAAAGTCAAAGGAAGTTGTGTGAGGTCCGAGACTCGTTGCAAACAGAATCCCGGTGCGGCTCGGATCTGATAACGACCGGCCACTTTGTTCGATGGAATCAAGTGCAGCTAATGTCACAATCCGTGAAAACCTATCGGCTCGACGCATGGCACGCGGCAAAATTCGATCTCCCAAACATTGCGATGCAATACGAAAGACAGGAAACGGGTCCTTCACCATTGATACAGTTATAAACTCAGGTTCCGAGGGACCATTTTCCAAATCTGAAATCAATGTAGAAATGCCGCGCCCCTTGGAATATATCAAGCCTAAACCGGAGATAAACATCTTAATCGCCCTCTCGTTTCAGAACCAGTGCCGCATTGTTACCCCCGAATGCAATCGAAGTGGATAATGCATAAGCCTTGGAAACAGTCGTTTTTTCCTGAGTGGGAACTAATAAAATTTCCTCATCTTTATTCTTGTATCCTGTCGTGGCTGGAATCCATCCAGAAAGTAATGCTGCTCCGCTATACACAGCTTCAATCGCACCGGCTGCACCCAAAGTGTGCCCTGTATAGGCCTTGGATGACACAACCGGAACGCCTGGCAAATATTCCAAAAGGACCTGTCCTTCGACTTTATCATTCTCTCGAGTAGCTGTACCATGAGCATTGACAAAGGCAATATCATTAAAAGTCACACCAGCCTGGTCAAAAGCTGTCTGAATAGACCTCTTAAGACTGGTCCCTTCAGGAAGAGGACGAGTCAGGTGGTAAGCATCGTTGGAGGCTCCGTAACCACAAAGACGTAACCAGGGCTTATCTTTCCTCCCATGAAGCCGCTTTCGGCTTTCCAATATTAACACCCCTGCTCCTTCACCTAAATTGAGTCCTTCTCGATCTCGATCAAAGGGTGCACAGAGTTTATCGCTACTGACACCCAAAGCATGAAAGCCGCTTACAGAAACACGGTTCAGTTCATCAGCACCACCTGCAATGGCGACATCACAATAACCTGCTTTTAACCAATCAGCCGCTATACCAATTGCATCCGCTCCGGATGAACAGGCATTGACAACTGTTACATGAGGTCCATGAGTGCCAAGCATCAGAGCTACAGCTTCAGCAAGGTTTCCTTTTAAGAAGGTATCTACTGAAGACAGGTCATTGTGCCTTTGTTCACGATAATCCGAATAAAACGGCAAATCATTCAACTGGCAGGCAACTGTTGTCCCCATAGCAATACCCACACGCAATTTAGTCATATCAGGTAAAGCGGCCATTTCCAATGCCTGCTTCAATGCCTTTTCTAAAAGACAAAGAGTACGCATCTTACCAGTCGGAACATTTATATCCGGCACATCAAAGAACGGCCCTTTTAAAGGTGATTTTAGCCATCCTGCATCGCTGGCGCAACGTTGGCCATTCTCCATTGATATAAGCGCAGATGATAAATCTGAACCTGCAGCAGATATTACCCCGACACCAGAGATATAAATATCAATTTGGTCGTCAGTTGATATCATTTATGACTCTTGTTTATTATCATAAATAAAGTTGGCCAGTGAATTCACAGTCCTAAAAACTTCGGAATTACTGGCAGGATTCTTCATTTCAATGTTAAAGTGACGCTGTAAAATCACAACAATCTCGACTGCATCTAAAGAATCTAATCCCAACCCATCTCCGAATAACTCTTCGTCATCCTTAATATCTTCGGGAGTTATGTTCTCAATATCCAAAGATAACTGTTCTACTAACAATTTCTTAAGTCGGGTTTTAATTTCTTTAAGTTCCTGTTCTTTTTCCATTATTTCTCCGTAATTTTCCTTTTTTGTAGGTCACTATCAACCATAAAAGTACTCTTTTAATATTTCAGATTTCTAAGTATAAAATAAAATGAACTTTATCAAAAAGAATTGTATGTTATTTTAGGTATTTCTATTTAAAATGGTATTATAATTCCTATTGCAAATTTTGTCGAGTTTAACGGCACATTGGGGCTTTCCATACCCATATTCGAAATATGGTGATATCGACATTCAAAATTCAATATATTACCATTAGATAATTTAAAACGAACACCGAGATCAAATTGATAGTTGCCGCAAATATCTGAACCTACGCCGTCAATATCACCGGCGATGTAAACCGGTCCTCCACCTAGAGCTACATATGGTTCAACTTCTGAATTAGCCTTTGAAACCAACGCCATTAAAAACGTTGCACTAATCATCCCAATATCATGGTGATCATTGTTGTCAGAATCCGAAAGAATCACTGAAGCGGGAAGCTCAATCCATAACTCACGATTAAAAATATACCAATCAGAACCAAGGTTCTTATCCTGAACAAAACTGAACCGCGGGATTACATCTAAAACATGAACTCTTTCCGTTGTTTGACCAAATCCGGGATGCGAGACACCATAACCCAGCATAAATCCTCCATAGCGACCATCAGATATCACTTGGCCGGATACCGGTATTGACAGAAAGAAAATGATTCCAAGCAAAATACAATGTTGTAGGCGGGCTTTATTTATCCCTGGCATTTGTAGTCTCCCAAATATTATCAAAGATATAATACTGAAGAGGGAATCTATCCAAAAATTCTTCCAAAGAAGATGCGTATTCCTGTACAAACGGTCCCCAACGTTCGGTCATCGTTCCCCTTCGGGACATTTTTGGTTCAATAACTTTGGCAATCTTAACTTCGTAAGTCAAAGAATCTACCTTTGCCGAAGATAAAACCGCTACTGGACAACGAGCACCTGCAGCGATTCGAAAGGCACTGTATGGCAAATAGGCCTTATCACCAAACAACGTAACTTCAACCTGATCACTCTGATAACTCCTATCTCCCATAATACTAACAATCTGACCATTAGAAAGAGCCTGCATCATTTCAACTACGCCACCCAGGTGCTTATCAGTATTAATGATATGAATATTACCACGCTCCTGATCAACTTTAAGTGCGTTGCGCACAGCCTGGTTATCTTCGGCACGCATTAACAAATAGACTTTTTTTTCAAGTGTTTCCAAGGCATACATCACCAACTGCCAGTTACCAACATGAGAAGTAAGAAGAATAAATCCGTTTTCGTTACGAAGAAGTTCCTTTAGAGTTTCGATTCCATTAAACTTAATATCAAAAGGCTCGTAACCAGCCATTAAAACAAATCTATCAATAAGGTTCTTACCTTGATTGACAAAGAGAAGATAAACATAGAAATATCGTTTTAAAAACTTTGCCTTTGGAAATCGACGCTTAATGTAGGGCAATACCGATTGTACGGCTTGCCTATCAAAAAGAACATAATAGAGGCATACGATATATAAAAAACCGTAGGCCCCTCGTAATCCGGTAGCACGCACCAGAATTTGAAAAAACCAGAATCCAAAACGATTTCCTCTTTTCCTGGTCATGTGTTTACCTGTAATGGCCTGTACGAAGCTTTTTTTATTTTTAAAATTTGATTGGCCAAATAATAGGTTAAAAACCCAATAAGGATTCCCAAAATCGGTGTTATTATCAATGAACCCAAAAACCAGTTTCCTAAGTGATGATGAAAATTATTAAGGACCGCTTCTGTTTTGGCAGAATCTAACCAGGAGCCGTTACGAATGAAATGACCTAATTCAATACAAGCTAAAGGCACAATTTGTCGAGGGCAAAGAATCTGGACACTCAATGCTATTATCCGATTTAAACTCAAGCGAGTCGTGACATATAAAACAATAATTATATGAGTCCAAATTAAAGGCAGAGTCGCTAATATAACACCCAATCCCGCAGCAACTGCTATTTCTATAGGAGTTGAATTTTCCTTAAATAAATGAGACAAAAATGATTTTGGATTGCGAAACAATTTGCCAAATCCTGAGACTGGCTTACGAACAAGTTTTTTATACGGCCACAGACTTAAGCGTCTCCCAATCAATCGTGTATGCATCCAGGTCAAACGTAAGTTATCTTTCCATGGATCGAACCTGGTGACACGTTCTTCCCGTGGAGCATACCAGGGTTTAATCGGTACTTCCTGAACCTTCAATCCATGCCAAAGTGCTTTGACTAAGACTTCAATCTCAAAATCAAAATAACACGCGGAGAGATTCATATTCGTAAGCATATCAACCGGATAAGCTCGAAAACCACTCTGTGAGTCACTTAATGAGACTCCAGTTTCACGCTTAACCCAGAAATTGGAAAACAACCGACCAAATCGGCTGGAATCAGGTATGTTTTCAACCGTAAAATCGCGAGCACCGATAATTATTTTTTCTGGTTTTCCCTGCATCAATGCCAGAAATTTTGGTATATCCTCTGCTTTATGTTGACCATCAGCATCTACTATCAACATCCAGTCGGCTTTTCTATATTCTGCGGCTTTTAACCCGGTTAGAAGAGCTTGTCCCTTTCCGCGATTTTCATCGTGACGAATAACTTCTATATCCGTTTCAGAAAATAACTGTACAATATCGACATCTGTTGAGCCGTCGTCAACGACCAGAACATTCTCGACATACTTGCGACAATCCAATGCAACCTGCCGGACTGTTGCCTGGTTGTTATAAACTGGTATTACACACAATATCCCGTGTATGGAATACTGTTTCGGTTCTGGTTCGGTTTGAGATTTCAGACTGAATTTCTCCCCAGTAAATCATAGATTCTGCTGCAACTGTATCTCATCTTCTGCAATAGATGCAGTTTTTCGTCCAGGCTGTTAGGAGGAAAAACACAATTAAATTTGTCAGCGAAAGCCTCTGTTAATGTTTTTTCCAGCCATTCAGTATCAAGTCCAGGTGAAATATAATAGACTGATTCAAACAAATCATCATCACGGCTAATAATACCTTCGCGAATCGCAAGCCTGGCAAGCGGCGTTCCTGGTAAAACGCGAATGCCCATAAAAATAAAATTCGCTGTTTGGCGCAAACTGCAAATATTTTCTATTCCCTCGAACACGGTTTTTTTAGTTTCCCCTGGACCACCAAACATATAATAAAACGCAGTTGCGACACCGTGTTTTAAAAACAACTCGTTCGAATTGATAATATCTTTAAACAAAAAATCTTTACCCAGACCTTTCAAAGTTGTATCAGTGGTAGCATCAGCACCTATTTCAGCAGCTTCAAGCCCGGTTAATTTCATCTTCTCAATAATCTCGTCATCAAGTCCTTTATCAGGGGTAAAAAATGCCATCCATGGAATACGAACCTTTCTCCTTATCATTTCATCTATCAGATTGCGATAAAGCCCTTCAGAGTCATTGAACACAGAATCAACGAAAAAGATATGCCCTGCATTGAAATTCTCATGAAGATTCAACAGGTCATCAACAATTTTCCCAGGATTACATACTCTAATCTTACTACCTTCAAGTACTGGATAAGAACAATACACACATCTTTTATTGCAGCCTCGTTTAGTTTGTATGGAAACTATATAACCTTTTTCCTGGTAAAACTTTAGTATCTCGCTATCATAATATGTACTGGGAATATCGTCATTCTCAAGATCTTTTTCTGCATATATAACTGGCTCAACCGGTTTCTCTCCACGTTCTAAGGCCGAGACAAATTTTAGTATTGCCTTTTCCCCTTCACCGACAATACCGTAATCTGCACCTGTTTGTTTTAAAGTTGGCAAAGGTAAAATTGAAAAACCTGATCCTCCAAGAATAACAGGTACCGTTGAAATATTATGAACTGTCTGTACAATTGATTTAACTGTATCTATGTAACATTCCTCATCAATCAAATTTACATTATCTATATTGCGAATTGAAATTCCTATTAGATCTGGAGAAACCGACTGTACAGCCTTGATTAATTTATCTAAAGACATCTCATTCTGCAGAAAATCGAATTGTGTCACCTCATGCCCATTGCTTTTGAGCGAGGCGGTAACCATCCCCATACCCAACGGAAAGACTGGATACGGCGAGGTCGCAATATTAGCGGATATCATCAGTATTTTCATTTTATCTCTTTATTCCCGGTACTATCATATTCCGAAAGCCAGCGTCTTCGACGTCTTTTAACAGGATGATAAGTTCCGTCCATAACTTCCCGTTTGATGACTGACATGTACAATTTGCCCATTTTTAACTCTTTTTCTCCAGGACCATAAAATGTATCCCACGCATATTGATGAAGTCGGTCGAGATCATCAACCGACATTTTAGCTGGTTTGAATACTGTCTGTGCACCAGTATAACGAATCCAATCATTATGAAGAATACGATTTTCTTCGATCAGCTTTTGACGAATTGGAGAATGTGGAAATGGTGTCATCACAGTGAATTCGGCAAGGTCAAGTTCTACTTCAAGCAGAAAATCAACCAGTCGCTTTATCGAATCTTCATCATGATCATCAGTTCCCAATATTACTGTAGCTTCTACACCTATTCCTCGATCCTTCAAAGACTTGATAACTTTCCGAATATGATCGGAAGTATCAATCACAGCCTGATACACATACCAACTTCCTGCTGCCGCTGCGAGATCAAGCAATTCATCATCCAAACCGATTGGATGCGAAACCCATTTCTTTTTCAAAGGAGCTATCGCCCGAAACAGGTCCTTGGTCCATTCAATATCCTGTGCAAAGGAATTATCTACGAAAAACAAACGATTGTTATCAATCCCTTCTAATTCTTCGACTACCTTATCGATGGGTCGAGGCCGAAACTGACGACCACCCAAAAAAGGTGTACAACAAGGAAAACAATTGAATCGACAACCTCGTGAAGCGTGGACAAGATCAACCATCTGCACACCACGATAGTTATAAAGTTCACGATTAAGAATATCACGACGTGCAGAGCCGATTAGGTTCATATTAGGAAACGCACGACGATAATCATAAACTTTTTTAAGTTTTCCATTCTTAAAATCGTCGAGTACTTTATCAATATATCCCTCAGCCTCTCCAAGAAAAACAGAATCGGCGTGTAATTGAGACTCTTCGCTATGCAGATTAACACCGATTCCTCCTAAAATAACTGTCTTTCCCATCGCCCGATATTGATCAGCAATTTCCCAACTCCGCGGTATCTGGCAAGTCAACATGCAGGAAATCATAATTAAATCGGCATCTTCATTAAAATCCAGCTTCTGAACATGCTCATCTGTAAATGATATTTCTATTTCATCGTCAAGTGCTGCTGCAAAGCAAACCGGTCCATGTGGAGGCAGGTGAAAACCCGGTTGATTTTTCATCTTGGGCCATTTGGCATATATAAGTTTAACCTTCATGGTTTTTTATGTCCTTTCTGAAGCTTCTTTAATTTTTTTAGCACATTCTGCTATGTTTTCAGGCAAAAAACTCATATTAAAATGTTCAGTTGCTGCCTTACCGATTCTGACAATCAGTGCCGCCTGATAAAACTCGTCTATAAGATTGATTAGCACAAATTTGGCCTGGGCAGTCTGCAACAGGTTTTCTACGGTCTGGATTTCCGAATTCATAGACTCATCCATTGCATCTATATACAGCAAAGGACCCCTAAAGCCGAAATATATAGCCGCTTCAGCAATGGGACTGCTTGGCAAGGTGTATATAAATAAATTTGCACGCGAGAGTTTACGTCCTCCATCCAGGTAGTCTTGAAAAAAACGCTGATTAGATGCAATACAACCAGTTTTATTGATTGCCAGAAGTCCTATCTCATGCAACTGTTCACTGTTGGTCAATCCTGCATCGCGCAAGGCAAGTGTCGTTGCAATAAATAATTTTTGTGTCAACGCCTCAAAGCGTCCGAAATTCTTAATTGTCTCTCGAAAAAGATTGTCTTCAAATCCCAATCGTTCTAATGAAACACGATTAGCATAATCAACTTGACTGCGATTGCGGCCTTGGCCGTAACATTGATCATTCAACCATCCTAAACCTAAAATATCTATCATAGCCTTATTTACCGACTTATGACTAAAGCCGCATTAACCCCACCAAAGCCGGAATTTGTCGTCAAAGCAACCTGACAATCATGACTCTTCTTATTTGTTACGATCCAACCCTTCGCATCATCGTCAATTTTATTTATCCTTGAAGAAGGAGGAATAGTTTTCATCTTTAAAAACTGCAATGTTAAAGCAGTTTCCAGCAAACCGGCAACTCCCAAAGTATGACCAAGAGCACCCTTAACAGAGAAGGTACAGTGTGGTTGTGAAAAAACTTGTTTAAAAGCTTGCATCTCCATAGCATCATTGTAGCGTGTTCCAGTGCCATGAGCACAGATGAAGCCAATACTATCAGAATCTATTTCTGCATTGTTGAACGCCAAACGAATAGCACGGGCCAAACCATCTCCATCACGTGCCGGACCTGTCATATGATTGGCGTCATTACTTAATCCCCAACCCAAAACATATCCCAAAATTGAACGATGTTCCCGCCTGGCCCGGTCTTCCGACATTAGTAACATATAGCCTGCCGCTTCTCCGAGACTAAGACCTTGACGCTCTGCATCAAACGGTCTTGCACCTTCCGGGTCAAGTGCCATTAAAGAGGAAAATCCAGTAAACACAAATTCCGTTACTGCATCGCAGGTTACTATAAGCACTGCATCTTCGTTTTCTGATTCTATTGATGCGGCCGCTAATCCGATTGCGGCAGTGGATGATGTACATGCGGATGAAACAACGCTCGCCTTACCCTGTAAACCATATAAATCATAAACCTTTTTCAGTAATTCACTCAACTGGCTTTCAGAGCATTGTTTATTATCTTCCAGGATAGCCTGTTCTAATATATCTACCTCACCTGTGGTGGTTGCCAACAACAAAGCGGCATCATTGGGTATTGCTTTTGGAGATAGCTGAGTTAGCATTTGCCAAACTAAAGAAAAATCCTTATGATAGGTAAGACCTTCAATTGTCGCTGCCACAGAACAGCCAAATGATGAAACATCAAAACGGTCTACCGGTTTAATGGCACTATGTCCTTCACAAAGATTTGTCCAGCACTTTTCGATACCCAGACCAAATGGTGTCACTATATCACTATCAACGATAACAGCCTTACTCAATTAAATTCTCCATTGATCCAGCGTTCAATACATGTCTGCCACAGGTCCGGTCCAACAATAAACGGGAGTTTATTTTTAGCGTCGACAAACATCTGAACAGTAAAACCACTTGCCGCGAGAGAACCATCCTCTTTGATTACCTGATACTCAACATTTATTCGTGACGCTTCAGTAAAAATCATCTTGCCGATTACCGTGCAGACTTCATCCAACATTAATGGCTGAAAATAATCAACATGAAACTGGACAACAGGTGCATGGATTGAACATTCGTAAAACTTTTCATATGTTAATCCACACAATCGCCGTAATTCAGTTGAAACCTCTTCGAAGAGAACGGCATAATAGCCATGCCACATCACGGCCATTGCATCAACCTCGCCAAAACGAATCCGGCGTTTAAGACTATAGACTATCGGCGACGGATCGCCTGGCTCGCATTTGAAATAAGTTTTTTTTCTACGCAAAAGACACCTTCATTTTAATGCTCGCGATACGTTGTGTGTCAATTTTAACATTGGCGATAACAGTATTTTCATCAAGTTTACAGTCAAAATTTACCATCTGACCAGGAATAATAACTGTGAAAAATTTTGAATTTATCAGCTCGGTCATGTAAATTGTTTTGCCTTTGAGCCGCTGGATAAGGACCAGAACAGTTTCCAGCAAACACACCCCAGGCAGGATCGGATTCTGAGGGAAATGACCCTGAAATCCGAGAAAGTCCTTATCAAAACAAAGCGTTGCCGTTATCTCATCATCATGTACATTCACTTGCTGGATACAACTATCAATCTGCGTCCTAATCGACATGAAATTCCTTGGTCCTAATAATCAATTTATAATGGTATTTCTTATTACTTAGAAAAATGCCCTGGGGATAAAAAGCCTGGGGACTATTCAGGTAATTATAATATTGAATTACAACTCTACTACCTTTATCCATGACTTGCTTTTCTATCAGATTGGCATTAGAGCCTCCAAAAACAAAACGAGTCTTACCGCCTTCAGAATTTTTTTGATTAAAAGTAAACTTACAACGGCTGCGTTTCAATGCAGCCGTTGGACTCGGAGTCCAATCAAAATATATTCTATTAATATCTTTAGCTATTTCTGTTAATATTTCAGGCTGATTGTCCTCACCTGAAAAAGAATATTCAGTTTTTAATCCGTTAGGATCTTTTTGGATAGTCAATAAACGAACACCCATCAGTGTCATACAGGTCAGACTGAATGACTGTGTTTCATCATTAACCGAGAGATATCCTAAACCTGTCATTTCTTTGCCAAAAAAATGAATAGTAAAACTCTGCAATGCTTCAAAGTTTTTTGTAATTTTATCCTCAAACTGCTTGGTAACCACATTGGGATCCATTCCAGAGATATCTACAAGCTGAACCTTTGGAAATGGATTTGTAACACAAGAACTTAAAAAAAATACAGGAAAAATTAACAAAACTAAAACTGTTTTTTTCATTCAACTTTTCTCTTTACAGGAAATAATGAATATAAAGCCGGTACTACTAACATACTAACCAGGTAACCAGTAGTAATTCCAATCACTACTGTACTGCCAACATAAAAAAGGGTTGGATGCTGTGCAAACAATAATGAACCTGCCCCTATTAATGTAGTTCCTGCTGACAATGTCACTGCTGTATTAGTTCCAAGGTTTAATTGATGGCTTCTACTGAAGACAACAAAGACACCATAGTCTATACAAAGGCCAATAACCACTATACAAGCCATCAAATGTGCGACATTTAATGTATGTCCCATCCAATGAATTACCGCTAATATGCTGATAGAAGCCGCAACTACAGGTACAAGAGAAAACAAGGTCATACGAATATTACGCAGAATCGCAAAACATAATATAACCACTAATAACAATGCAACCAACACAATCCGCATAAGTTCATGATTATAGAGAGCAGTCATTCGTTCCGAGAAATTTCGATTTGAAATGATTTTCAAATCTGAAAAGTTACCTTTAAGGCTATTTAAAATTGCTATGTTATCTTTAGTATCATCGAGCATTGTAATTACACTAAATATTCCATCCTGATTCAGAACAAAGCGTTCTCTGAATTGATTAAACAGGGTATTATTTTCCGGCAGCTCCTGATTTGAAAAAGAATACTTTATTCCCTCCCAAAACGGATCAAATGCATCTTCAGTAAATCCGAAAATTTCTGATTTCTCAACAATAGCAGCCTTAACATGATTAATTCGTTCGTTTGACCAAAAATTATTCCAACTATCTACATTTTTCTTACGTTCTTTTGCTGATTTCCAAACGACGCTCAAACTTGCCAGTTCCTCATCATCCATTTCCCGCCGTAATGCTGTATATAAAAGATCATTTTTTTCGAGCGCTTGTTCAAAAGTCTTATCCTGAACCACTGCCAATGCCTGACCTTCCTGACCATACCCCCAATCATTTTGAAAGTTTTGTTCCTGGTCAGTATAAATTTTTGCAATTCCATCAAGTTGGGAAATATCACTTTCAAATTCAGAACCTAAAGCACCCCAGAGTCCAATTGATAAAAAGATTAGAAATATTACTGTACGCCCTATTGCTTGTTTTTTTGAAAACACTTTTCTTGATTTAATCACCGCTATCAAAGGCTTTGGTTTTATATATATCGGCAATAAGACCAATGACCCGAACAACGCCAATAAAAGCCCGAAGAAAGCAAACCAGGCCAAATACTGATACATTGGAATGCTGCAGACAAGAAATGCCATAAAAACAGACAACGTAGTAAATGCACCTATCAGCAATGGCTTCATAACTTCCGTAATCGCCCGATGAGCATCACGAGTAACTCGGATAGCTGTATAAATGTGAATACCATAATCTACGGCAATACCAATAATAACCGATCCTAATCCCATTACAATTGGTGATATAGTACCGGTAACCAACTCCGTCAAATTTGCAGCCAAAACAACCGCTCCCAACGGCAGGATAAAGATTATTCCGGCATGATAATCACGGAAGTACAACACGAATAGAATTAAAAAAGCGATTCCAGTAATCGTGAAGGTCACATTTATATCTCGTTGGATTGTAGTTTGGTTGCTGACTGTGTGTGTATGGCTGCACATCAAATCTGCCTTGATACCCTGAGGCAGTTTTTTAATCTCTGACTCTAAAGACTCAATCAAAATTTTGGATTCTGTAGAATTTGTAAATGGCACTGGTGTATCCAGAATCATCAGAGTATGCAATTGATCAGAACTGACTAATCGACCCTGAATTAACTGAATATCGTAGCCAAACGAATTTGAAAGTCTCAGTAATTTATTCTGTAAGATAGTTTGAATATTTAATGGATCCTGCCTAAACAACTCTGAAAGGAAGGATCCCTGTGGACTCATCAACTGAGTATATTTTGACCGAAGAGCTTTTTCGACTTCATCTTCGCTGGTCATCTTTAGAAGAGTTTCGTAGTCTTTTGGTCCCAACAATTCCGGGACTTTCTGCATCATAGAAAAGACATCTTCAGTTACCTCAGTCTCACTGAATCCTTTTACAATCCCGGATATTAGGTTTGGATCCAAATCGGAAGCAAATTCATCGGTCACATCCAGAAGTTCAGGCAGTGAATAAACTGATGGGTCCCTTGTGAAAGACAGAAGTATCTTACCTGAAAGTTGACTATCTCGAAGGAAGTAAATAACATCGGTAACATCACTATCCTGAGGCAACATTAATTCTATACTGTTGTTCCAGTTTAGAGTAAACAATCTTGCGCCAGCTAACAACAATACCAGGAACAAAAATATCCCTGTAAGAAACCGATGGCGGCCTAAACTATTGATAATCTTAAAAATCAGTTGGTTCACTTTGGGGAAACATCCCACTTTATAGTTGGAATATCTTGATTGAGCAATACTTTCTCGAAGAGAGTTGTTGTCGTATCACCATTAACTTCCAAAATAGTCATCGATTCAATGTAACGACGATCAGTACGGATAACAACTCGTAGTTCTTTAATGGCATGTTTTATTTGATTGGTTTCTTTGGGTGCAAAACTAAGGGTTAGCGGATTCTGGTTGAGAATACGTAGATTGTAATTTTTCTTTAATTCCGAAAACTCTCCAGAAAACCAACTTTTAATTTGCACCAGAATTTGCTCGAAAACCTGGCTGTTTGCAAAAAGCAGATCCTTTGTTTTACCAGTCTCCTGATCCCATTCGACAGCTTTTTTACCCTTGAGCATAAGTGCGTATTGAACTGGCTCATACACTCTCCATAAAAGACTATCAGGTACTTGAAGAAGTATATGCCCTTTGATTGTAACAGGATGCTTAAACAGTTTGAGTTTTTTAGTTTGAACAAAATCCGTTTGTACGGTTTTTATCTTTGAGAACGACTTTTCGAGTTCCATTAAAATATCATTAGCATCGACAGCCGGTTTATTAACATCTACAATCGGTTCAGCCGAATAAACCTCAACAACAAATAAAAAACACAATCCAAAAATCAGGATACGTTTCATTCAGACACCTCTTGAACAATACTATAAACTTTAAGCTCACCTTCAGCAATGGGTTTATCACCTCGATAAATTCGACCTAAGATCACACCAAAATCTCCCAATTTAGCCTCTTTATGTAACTTAATTATTAAACGGTCACCAACTTGTCCCTGCCCCAGAATCTTAACATTTTTTGCACCGAGTAGAAACCCATCGTGCCTATTTTTTTTATTTCTTGTTCTAAAACCATTATGAGCTGCACAAGCCTGAGCAATAATCTCGATATATGCGGATTCAGAAAGTATCCCTTTATCATCTACCATTGGGCAATCTTTTGTGATCTCGGTTTCAACTGTAGCTGAACGGTCACCCACACAAATCAGGGTATTGACAAACTGCATGGGTTTGGTTTGGGGAATAAGGCTATCAACAGAAACAGGTAAATATTGAATCTCTTCTTTTCGATCTTGAAAACGCCAGCAGAGAGGGTCTGATTCCAAATAATCTCCGGTCATCTGATAAGCAATACCTCGACAACCATAACAAAATTCACTTTTGTTACAATCAGCGCATAGACTTTTAATATGCTCACGATGGTGACGAAGGTCCTGTATTACCTCGCTGTTCTGAATAATCTTAGATAGAGGTTCCTCTTTAACATTACCTGCGACAATTGAGATACCCGCACACGGTAAGACTTCTCCGTACGAATTGACATATAAAGAATACTTATGCCGCAGACAACGGCCTCCCACCAGAGGCGGTTGAGGATCCCAAGTCTTATTGAAGCGGGTTCTATCCAGTTCCGCCAATCGATAGAACAACGCTTCTATTTTACCTATATCCCTATACAAATAATCGTTTTCGAAGTCACTTCCACGTGGAGTTATCATTTCAAGATAAGGTTCGATTCCCTGTTCTCGTAACCAACACCAAAGCGATTCAAGTTCATCAATATTATCCTTACTGATAACAGAGGAGACTGCCATGTATTTGCCTCCCTTTCCATATCCGGCTGCAGTTAAGTTACTGAAGCACTGTTGTATAATATCGTACGCATCGTTTCGGCCACAGAATTTGTTCTGCTTGTCGTGATCGAATGAACTCATTTTCAGTGCAATTTTAACATTCAATTCGGCAAGCTCTTTTGCACGAGACTCTGTTATATTCGAACCATTTGTAAAGATTTCAACATCCAATCCCTCATCACGTATAAATCGTACCTGCTCCATTATCTTCGGATAAATCATTGGCTCCCCACCGAGTACAACGATACTCCTTGCACCCAGAGCTTTTGCCTGAAGGATAACGTTGCGACTATCTTCAAGGCTCATCTCCTTTTGGTCATTAATATTTCCTGAATAACAGTAAGTACATTGAAAATTACATTTATGACTAAATTCAATCTCAAGAGCCAGAAGCTTGTTTTCTTCCGCGGCGATACTAATCTCCGCCGGTTCGAATAATTTCATATCATGAATACCATGACAAAACACAGACTATTATCCTCTAATCTTCAAAACAAGCAGGTTTAAAGCATTTCGGTTTATTAATAATTTCTCAAATACATTTTATAGATAAAATCTTTAGTTCATTTCCTGCAACTGCTTATCGATAATATCACGAACATAATTCTTTAATTTAAACGGACTCATATCTTTATATAAATCATATGAAATAGCCGGCAATTTTCTCACCTTTACTTCGGTTGGACAAATCCAAAGCGAGCCCTTGGCAGGTGTATGTTCAGTTCCCTGAAGGCATATGGGTACAATCGGAACCTTTGAGGCCAACGCCAAACGGAACATCGCGCTGTGAAAAGGTCCCATCTTCAAAGTAGTTGATCTGGTTCCCTCTGGAAAACCTACGATTGCAACACTTTGGGATAGCAACTTTTTTCCTTGTGCCAGAAATGACTCTATGGATATTTGCCTTATATTCAAATAACCCGCGAAGCGTGCAAAAAAACCATAAACAGGTAATTTAAATGGCCATGTGTTGACTACTTGTACAAACTCTCCGGATAAAACTGCCATTACAAAAGGATCTGACGCAGAACGATGATTGCAAATATAAATACAAGGGTGAGGGTGTTCACTGTCCATATCCTCATAACGAATGCGAATCCAGGGGAAACCTAATCGAATTACAATTTTCCCATAAATGAGCATGTAGAGACGAATCATGCGCTGGGCTTGACGCTTTGTTAAAAAAGGCCTTCGAATGATTCCTAAAGCTATCAATACTAATGAGACTATCAAAGAAACCGAGAGAAAAACCGGATAAAAAAGTAATGTCACAAAAATAATATAGGGCCGAACCTTCATACCTAATCTAAATATCTCCGGAATTTTCTCGGCCTATATCTTCGAGGTAATTGTATAGATCTTCTAATGAGCGAATTTCAACAACCCGTTTATCACCACGAATGGTTACATTAAATTTCTTTTGGAGGGCCACAATCAAATCAACAATATCCAAACTATCAAGCCCCAAATCACTAAAGATTTGGGCATCTGGTTTGAGCTTTTCTGCGGATATCTCAAATTCTTCTTCAAATACTTCGTTTGTCCACTCTTCAATTTGTTGTCTGTTCATATTACCCATCTAAATAAAATTATTTATGTTTTAAATCCTTTTTAATCTATCCTACGACACAAAATTGCTGCATTAATATTTCCAAACGCAAAATTGTTTTTCAAAAAGATATCTATTTTCGCATCAGTGTTTTTCTGTACATGTTTAATCATTTTACATTGCGGATCAATCGTCTCAAGGTTACGTGTTGCGATAATTCTGTTTTTTTCAATCATAATCAACGTTGCTATCAATTCAATCGGACCTGATGCACCTAAGGTATGACCAATTGCTCCTTTAAGACTACTAACCGGCGTATCTGAGCCAAAAACGTCGAATATCGCGGCTGCTTCTTCGACATCTCCCTGAATTGTAGCTGTTGCATGGGCATTGATATAATCAACATCTTTAGGCTCAATTCCCGCCATGTCCATCGCTTGACGCATACAACGTGACATAGTCCCGGCATTCGACTGACTTATATGGCTACTGCTGCTACATGTGCTATAGCCAATAATTTCACCATAGATTTTCGCCCCCCGATTTCTCGCATGTTCATATTCTTCCAAAACCAGCATACCACTGCCTTCGCCGCAGACAATACCGTCACGATCTTTATCAAACGGGCGAGGTGTTGATGAGGCCTGATCATTATATTTGGTTGAAGTTGCATAAAGTACATCGAAAGATCCCGTCACCATCGGGTGTACCTCTTCAGCACCTCCACAAAGCATTGCTATCTGACGACCGCAACGAATCATATCATATCCGAATCCAATCGCTTGTGTCCCTGACGCACATGCAGCCGATGTCGCAACTACAATTCCACTAATTCCCAGGTATTGAGCAACATTCATCGCCGCGGTATGTGAGACACATTGGAAAAATTTTGTTGATGGCATTATAGAGAGATCATATTCCGGGATCATCATTTCATAGACCTCTGTAATACTGCCGGCACTGCCCATTGTCGATCCGGCAACACAACCTAATCTGCCACCGATAAGAAATGCATCATCTATTCCTGCATCAATAATTGCCTGTTTTGCAGCCTGAGCGGCGAAGATACTTAAACGTCCCATTGATCTTCTTATTTTACGGGAAATCGTTTTTTCATCTTCCAGCGGCGCAACAGCCGCAACACGAGATGCAAGCCCTTTATATTTGTTCCATTCAGGCATTGGCTGTACTGCACAATCACCACACTCGAGTCTATCGTACAGTTTGGCTGTACCTATACCCAATGGAGTCACTGCACCTATACCTGTAATTACTACACGCTTATTCATATAGATAATGACCTTGCGATTAACTTGTCGATTTTTTCTTTGTCCTCGACTGAACGAGCCACGATAAAAGCCGACATCATCGCCCCTACTATACCCGGAAGCAGAGCACTTTGCCCGATTACATACACATTTCTTAAAGGCAACCTACCAAATAAATTAAACTGTCCAATCAACTGTTTAATCCCATACGCCGAACCATCGGGTGAATGCAAATAGTCACGATATGTCAACATTGTTGAAGATGTCTTAACCTCAAATGTTTCACCATTTATCCCAAAGCAGTTTTTAAGATACTGTTCAATCTTTGATACCTTTTGTTGTTTATAATTATGATAGTCAGTACCACGTCTTTGAGTCCTGGAATCAGCCCATGCTTCTGTAGCCTGGGCAAAGCTTGGCTCCAGCGCCGTAAATACCTGAACATTTTTACCATCGACCATTTCTTCGCTACGCAGCAAAAGTATTGCTATATCGTCAGGACAATCATAATTAAGAACGGCATCCATATCTGCTGAAGAGAACATTCCGGTAATGTTATTTGATCCATTAGTATTTCCCCCTCCACGTATCCCAAAAACCGAAAAGAAACCGCATGATGACTGGAAATCTTCCACTCTGTGAATCAACGCTTTCCTTAACTTTTCACGGGGCAATATATCCAGTACCTGCTTTGGATGAATTGCAAAAATACAATTTTGAAATTTGACTTCATCGCCATTGGTCAATAACAAACGACCAATCCTGGCCTGATCGATATCCAGGCACTCTGAAATGGTCGTATTACATATAACATCAACCTGAACATTAGAAAAAGCATCTTTAAACGCATTTACAAAAGCATCGCCACCAAGCTTAACTCGCCCTATGGATTGATAGAAATCTCGACATATTCTCGCATGATTTGCAAAAGATATATGACTCGGTGGAGTACCATAACACATACAATAACCGGAGAGAAGTGTTTTAAGTTGGGTACAATCGGTTAGGTCATCAAGGACTTGCTTTAAACTCACAAAATCTAATGATTGTGAATTACGAAGAGTATTTAGGTGACGAAGGTCCATATTGTCGGTCTTGCTGCATACTTCATCGATTAATTGAAAATACTTTTCTATAGCTGATATATGCTGTGGGAAATAGTTCTTTAGGCTATTTTTAATTTTTTCATTTCCAATAGGAAAATTATAAAATTTATCATCAATAATGAACTTACAAGAATGATCTTCATCTAAAAAAATCGGTTCCAAAGAGTCCCAAATCCCGAGAACTTTCAACATATCATAGAGCATTCCCTTGTCATGTAAACCACCTGTAAAGTGAAATCCAACATCATATGGAATCCCATCGTAGCGAAACCGCCGTAAGCTCCCACCAATATCAGATGCTATCTCGAGCAACAACACTTTTTTACCCAAAAGCCCTAAAATCAGTGACATCGTCATCCCGCTGATTCCGCTGCCAATTATAACATAATCATATTGTTTTTCCATCAGATAGCTAATCCACCATTTACGCCAATAACTTGACCATGAATATAAGTTTGTCTTTCGCTACAGAGAAATTCAACAGTCTCTGCAACATCAGACGCCTTTCCCATACACTGTAATGGAACAAGATGCTTAATCTTGTTAAAATCAAGCTCTTCGGTCATCTCAGTATCAATTATTCCCGGAGATACGGCATTAACAAAAATATTTTTCTTTCCTATTTCACGAGCAAGTGACTTAACCGCCCCGATTAATCCGGCTTTAGAGGCCGCATAATTTATTTGGCCTGCCTGACCAATTTGACCGGAAACCGAAGCAATTGCGATAATATGCCCCTTCTTTCTTTGAAGCATTGGAAATATTAGCTGACGAGTTACATTATAAAAACCGTTCAAATTTGTATCAATAACAGTATCCCATTCCTCCTTTGACATCCATATCATCAGGTTGTCACGAGTAATACCCGCATTATAGACTAATACTTCCGGCACATTATCCATGCATTTCTTTTCCAAAGCTTCCTGAACTTGTTGATAGTTAGCAACATCAAAGGCCATCAGTTCACAATCGACTCCCAGTGCTTCTATCTCTTTTTTAACAAGATTTGCTGCGTCGTGGTTACTTTTATAGGTAAGCCAAATTGTAAAGCCGCTTTGTGCCAATCTTACTGCAATCGCACGTCCAATCCCCCTGCTACCACCAATAATTAGTGCTGTTTTCATTTTTTGTTTCACTCCGTTTCTATTACCCGTCGGACCTTACCGCTATGGGTTTTCGGTAAAAACGAGACAATCTCGATACTTTTGGGAACTTTGTATGGCGAGAGATGACGTGCACAAAAAGTCTGAAGTTCATTTACATCAGTTTTTTTCTCTAAAACAACCTTTGCAATAGGCAATTGGTTGTAGCGCGGATGCGGCTTACCAAAGACTAATACTTCTTTGACAGCTGGGTGACTTGCAAGAATCATTTCCACTTCATATGGATACACTTTCATTCCGGCAAAATTAATAACATTTTTATTACGCCCCACAATATACAAGTATCCTTCGTCATCCATTCGTCCCAAGTCACCGGTATCAAACCATGAATTGGCCTCTCGACGATACCAGGGTGACGCATAACCATCGTACATACCGGGACCGCGAAGAAATATCTCACCAATTCCATCTTGATCGCGATTCCTTAATTCAAATTCATAATCAGGTAACAAACGCCCTACTGAGCTATGCTTTTCGCCCGGTTTATCATTAATAAACGGCAATCCAACTTCAATAATACCATAGGCTTCAGTGAGACCGAAACCGAATTTCTCTAAAAATTTCTTCTCGGTCTCCATTGGCAGCTTCACAGATGTTGAAATTGCCATGCGGATATTTTGTAAAGCAGAAGAACTAACCTGTTCGGATTCGTTCAAGGAATAGTAGTGATAAGGAGAGGCATAACAAAATGTCCCGATGCCCTGACTCAAGGCCTTCTCAAATGACTTGGGGAAATTATCGTAACAAAGACAAATAGTCGCGCCTTCCCGTAGAAACAAGAGTATGCTCACTACAAAATGATAACTCATGGACAAAACCCAAAGAACCGTATCATTGTCAGTAATCTGCATTCCACGATTGGCTGCATTAAGGCGGTCTATAATAGTCTCATGCGATAATAAAACTCCTTTACTGAGACTGGTCGTTCCGGAGGAAAAGCGAATAAAGGCCAGATTTAGCTCTGCCATTTCCTTAGAGAACGGAACTTTATTGGTTAACGAACAAAGACCAAAGTCCTTTTCTAAAAAGACATCTTTACCAACAGCTTTACCATCTTGATCAGGACATAAACCACGTTCAAAAAAAAGAAAATCGGCCCCGATTCTATCATAAAGATCATTCAGTTCCTGGGTTCCGGAAGAAGGATGAACAGGAATCAAAATTGCCGATAAGGATAAAATTGCCAACGATCCTATAATGTCATCCATCGAATCCTGACAATAGAAGACTACGCGCGAACCACGAGTCACCCCAAAAGCTCGAAGTTCAACGGCAATACCATCAATCGCTGTAAAAAGCTCCCGGTAAGTCAATCTCCTGTCATTCTCCAATAACGCCGCATGACCTTCACCGCCGCGTTTTATCATGGAATCTCGTATTGTCTCAACTATATTCATATACGATTACTCGCTCCAAAGCTTTGATTGAAATTAACAGCCTTTGCTCGAAATATAGACGCAATCTTACAACATAAATCAATTTATAACTCTATGATTCAAAAAACGAACATAAAAAACATGAAGTTTATGTATAGTAGTACAAATCCTATTGGCATTTAATATAGCTTTGAAAAACAGGATCTTTGAAAAAACTGTCAACTGCAAGATGGATCGCATAAGCCGCAGCATGATATCCCAAGGGACCACCTGATTCACCGATGTAGGTTTGGATGTAATTTATATCAGAAATTTCTACTTTAATTTTGCAAGTTGATCCAAAGGTCCAGGCACCTTCCTGGGATTTAAGTTCTTCAAGGGAAACTATTATATCACTACCTGAACCGACTTTTATGTTGCCTGCGATTAGCCTATTCTCAATATATTTTACAATATCATTCGTAAAATCTTTTGGTATGATATACCACCTGCATCCCCCCATAGCATGGTCAATACAATATTTGTCAGTATTTAACTCACCATTTACTACTCTAACTGATTTTGTCTCTGAACATTTACTATCAACGGATAGATCTATTGTTTGGGTTTCTAATTTACTATTCAACATTTTAGCATCTAATTGCTTAGATATCATCTTACCTGCATTAGAACTACAACCTGACAAAAAGATGCATGATACTACACAAATGCGGAAAAAGCTTAAAATAGTTTTCATTCCTTATTCCTTTCTTAATTATAATTGTATTTATGGGACTTGCATTCACTTCTAAGTTTCAATTCTTAATCCGTACCAGAACTATCCATGAATATTATTCATGTTTTGAACTTTTTTCTAACATCTTTTATGTATTTTCAAGGAATTATTTGATTTTTCAGTGATAATTAGCATTAGTCATATCCAATCGGTATTGGCTTCATACGATTGATTCTTTCATGAATTTCATAAAAACAACTGAACACAAGTATAAGACATAAGATATAAATACGATTTATAAGATTATTTTTTTCCTGATTAAAACTCATTATTCATAATCCTTATTTGCAGCTAAAATGCCAGCGGCTTCTCCTAAACTAATACAAGTCCCCATCACACGCGCGGCAGATATAGCTTGCTCAGTAGCCGAAATACAACGTCCGGAAAAAAACAGGTTTTTTATAGACTTGGACATTAAACAAGTTAATGGTATTTCAAAAAATTCACCCTTATCAAGATAATGATATTGAGGCCCTTTTTCAGGATCCCAATATTCGATAGGCCAGGCACACTTGATACCATTACCATCAAATTTCCGAGCGTTTAAGACATCATCTTTATTAAGAATATATTGACCATGACCTCGCAATCCAACTCGTTGTAAAAGCCCCGAGGATTTTTCAATAATCCTTGCCCGGGCCAGACTCGGAATCTCTTGTTGTAATAAATCCAATACAGTATTAACAATCTTTTCAAAAAAAGCGTTTTGCTCTGCAAGAGAAATATCCGGCAGAACACTCAACTTTAATACTCCCTGCCCTGGTTTTTCCAAAGGCATATAAGTAGTAAAACCAAGTGAAAGAGGAACAATTCCCTCTTGAGAAGCCTTTCTTAAAATGTATGGCACGCGAACCGGCAACATTGTGTCGTCAGTTTCTATCTGGTCAAGCTTAATTAAAACACAAGCCAAACTCTTAGCTTTATTATCCGGCAATAAAGAAAAATCAGGACAACAAGCCAGCAAAGCACCGTTACCACTGCATTCAATTACGACTTTAGGACGAATAGAAACTAAAGCCCCCCGCAAAAGCAATTGAACCACCTTGATGCGCTCGTTTTCAATTTCAATACTATGTAAAACACTATTTTTCAGAGAATAAATATGGCCGGCTTTATCAATCTTCGATTCAAAAAATTGAACCGCCTCGTTAGGTGAATACTTACAAATCCATACTCGTCCTAAACGCATCAAGGGATTATTTTGTTTTTCGCAGATGTGATGGTAAAACTCTGCTGCCAATCCACTATTTAAGGTGTTTTTTGGAGGACCATCCTCCATACCAAAAAGGCCGCAAATCGGAAATCCCAACCCTTTGCAAAACATACCTCCTAATTGCAACTCTTTTTCTATTAAGAGAACTTGACAGCCAATTCCCGCAGCACTAACCGCAGCAGCCAAACCGCTAACTCCACCACCTACAATCAAAACATCTGGTCTTTTATTCACAATGATGTAAACATTAATTATTTTTGAATAGACTCCGTCCCCGTCAGGCGCACCATAAAGCACTCAATTCCCTGCCAACCAATACCTATAATACACATATTAAACTTAAGGTATATTTATGGAAGCGAGTATCAGGAAAACATTATTGCATGGCCTACTCTTGTAATGTTAGACATAATTTCTTAAATTGTATATATGCATTAGCAGTATAAGAAAAATACCTGTCAATCTCTTACTTATCTCCAACTTATGGCCATGCCAATATCTAACTATTTCAATTATTAAGCCAGGTATTGACAACTATAAATATTGAACTCAATTTCCCGATAAATCAATAAACTTGCCCTACCTGTCATTTTAGTAACAAGAAATATTAGCATCAAGTTTATCATTAAAATTGACTTATCAAATATATTTAACTGTTTTCATCCATTCTTCTATTGTAAAACAGAAAAAATATCATAACTTACATGATAAGTTTCATACTATAAAATTCATGTCTATTCACTATAGAAAATATAGAAAAAAACAATCCAACTATTCTATGCGGACCCTCTTTCGTGTCAATGTTTTTTTAATCATTTATACCATAAATCTTGAGCTTACCAACAAGTATAAGTAGCATACTACTATTTCTTTGTCAGTTGTTATGAGACCATGTCACACGTTGATTTTCTTACTTAAAACTAATCCATTTAGAAAGCTAAAATAATTGTTAAGCTGGATTTTAAAAAAATCAAAAACAATTGAGAAAACCAGATTCAAATAATAGTAGATTGCTTTCTATATAAGTCAAGCAGAATCAAGTACCTATGAATCGTAGATATATAGGTTTCCAAACAATCAATCTACTTATAACATACTATTATACAATGGCTTACATCGCATACTTTCATCACCAACAAAACAATAAATGTATTTATATACAATTATAATGCAATTCAGTACCTACTGAATCCATGGTACACTATTATTAAAAATAATATTTCATGAACTAACTAACCAACATTATCCTTATAGATAAATTTCCACACAAAAGGGATTTGATTATTTCATCATTCAATCCTTTATTTTACCTAAATGCCGTATATTATGATACGATCATACTAATACTGATTAATAAAGCCTTAATATCTCCAATCCTCAATTCATATAACATCGATAATTGTTTAGTTTGTAAAATAAATATATAGCATAAGAATTCAATAAAGTTATAAAAAATAATTCTTACAAATCTTCTGGAACAGAAGTTGCTCATTAAATTTTCATTAAGAATGAAAAAGGTAAAAAAAATATTGGGTTATAAATATATTCTAAACCTATTGTCTGAAAAAGCTATAGAAATGTATACTATTATTATACCGATTGCACATAATAAATGCGTTTTTTGTGTCAATAAGAGCATAAAAAAGCGAAATATTGAGATTTTTTTTGATTAGATTTCTTTATTTAGAGCACTTTGTCGCTTCTTTGTTGAAATAGCAAAGGCATGAAGCATATTCATAATTGGTATTATTAGTATCAAAGTAAGGAGTAATCCGACCTACAATAATGTCTTTAAATATAGTAAAAAATACAATAATGACTCTATCTAAGAAATTATGCCAGAACAAAATCAGCATATAATCGAATTAGTTGCACTTTATTCAGTTGTTAATAGTTTAAATGCAAATTCTGGCCAAGCTCAGATTTTAACAGAAGTTCTTGAAACTTTAGAACGTGATTTAGGATTTCGTCGCTGTACTATTATGCTTTTATCACCTGATGGTAATGAATTAGCTTTCGAAGCTACAAGCAATAATCATATAGTAAAAGACCACAATAAATCTTATCGTATTGGAGAAGGAGTAACTGGTAATGTTTTACGTAGCAGCAAACCTGCAGTTATAGAAAGAATTTCAGATGAACCGGAATTTCGTTTTAGAATCCACAAGAGACATAAAGATGAAAATATTCAAACTGCATTTATCTGTGTACCAATTATTATTGGCTCAGAAGCAATAGGCACATTATCCGCGAATTCCCCACATAGGCAAAACGTCACACTTAACAACGCCAAGAGGATTCTTAGTATTGTCGCAAGTATAATAGCCCATGATGTACACTTAAAAAGGAAAGCAAAATCAAAAAGAGAAAAACTCGAACGTGAAAACATTCGTCTTCGCGGCGAACTTGAAAGTTCCAAACGCCCGGAAAATTTTATAGGTAACTCGAGCTCGATGAAAATGCTGTACCATAATATTAACCAGGTCGCACCAAGTAATACAACTATTCTTATCAGGGGTGAATCTGGTACCGGCAAAGAATTAGTTGCCTCAGCTATTCACTATACAAGCCATCGCTCTAAAGGACCATTTATTAAGGTCAACTGCGCAGCATTAAGCAAACATCTCCTTGAAAGCGAATTGTTCGGACATGAAAAAGGGTCTTTTACGGGCGCATTAAATAAAAGAATCGGACGAATTGAAGACGCACATAACGGCACTCTGTTTCTTGATGAAATCGGAGAATTCCCAACAACTCTCCAAGTAAAACTATTACGTGTATTACAGGAAAAACAGTTTGAGCGAGTCGACAGTAATGAAACTATATCAGTTGATATCAGAATAATAGCGGCAACAAACAGGGATTTAGAGCAAGCTGTAAGCGAAGGTAAGCTTCGTCAGGATATGTACTATAGAATCAATGTATTTCCTATTTATATTCCGCCGTTGAGAGAACGTAAAGATGATATTGTTGCTCTGGCCGATTATTTCGTAGATAAATTCTCGAAAAAAATGGGAAAGGATATTAATCGTATCAGTACAAGTGCTATCAATAAGATGTTCGCATATCACTGGCCCGGTAATGTCAGAGAACTTGAAAATTGTATAGAACATGCGGTTCTACTGAGCAATGATGGTGTTATTCATGGAAGGAATCTACCCCCAAGTTTACAGACTCCCATAAATGATTATTTAAAAAAACGCGGCTTACTAAAAACACAAATACAACAACTCGAACGAGATATTATAATTGATTCTCTTAAAAGAAATAGTGGAAGTGTCTTAAAAGCTGCACAAGAACTTGGAATTACCTCAAGAATGATACGATATAAAATTAAAAATCTAAATATTGATTATCATAGATTCTTCACGCATAAAAAATCAAACAACAAATACCATACAATCTATTAACTGCAGTTACATTTATTTCACTTTTTCAAATACTAAATAATCCATTTTTATGCTTTGAAGAAATAATAATTAAATTATTTAACTCACTAAAACAGCTTTATTCGTTGAATAAAATAATTTTAGTACTTTTTTTTTGGGAGAATATGTCACCTTGTGTATTTTTGGCACACACCTCGCTAATACTACAAGTAAAAGGAACGGTTGATTTATTTCAGTATCTCGAAGAAGAAATTATTACCCGCGGCTTAGACGCACAGGTTTCCAGTACAGGATGTCTAAAAGTTTGTGATAGAGGACCCGCTATGGTTGTTTATCCCGCTGGTTGGTAGTACGGAAAGGTAACAGAAGATATGCTATATAAAATTCTTGATGCCCTCGAAGAAGGAAACCCGGGAGACGAATATCTTATTTACAATTGATTTAAGAAGTAATATATTAGAATCGTGTTGAAACTTACTTATAAATGTTAGAAAGAGAAAAATAAATATGTTAAGTGCTCGTAACCAGTTACCGGGAATAATTAAAAGTATATCCAGAGGCGCTGTAAATGCTGAAATTATTATCATAACACCTACCGGAGTAGAAATATCATCCATAATTACTCTCGGAAGCTGTGTTCGCATGAACCTTGAACCTGGTGATAACGTTTTTGCCGTAATCAAAGCATCTGATGTTATAATTGCGGTTGGAAGTGAGCTTGCTATTAGTTGCAGAAACAATATTACCGGTATTATTAAGAAAATAAATCCAGGCAAAGTTAACGATGAAATCATTATTGATGCTAACAGAACCGAACTTGTTTCAGTAATTACAAAAAGTAGTGTTGAAAGATTGAAACTTGTAGAAAATATGGAAGTTTCCGCATTAATAAAAGCTTCAAATGTAATAATTATGAAATAGTATTATGTATTATAAAATAGAAAAATATTTATTGGGATTGATTTTAGTATTTGCACTCATTTCAGGCGGCTGCAGCACGGATTCTGACAATACTGATAGCCAGAATAATGTTATTGTATTTTCCGCTGCCAGTACCACTAACGCGATTACTGAAATATCAGACTTATTTACAGGAGAAACCGGTATAAATGTAACGACCAATTTCGCTTCAGCTTCCGCACTTGCTCAACAGATAGAATTTGGCGCGGATGCGGATATATTTATATCAGCAAATCAGAAATGGGCAGACGAACTTGAAAAAAAACAATTGGTTGCCAAAAGAGAAACCATCGTTGGAAACAGTATCGTAATTATTTTACCTGATGGTTCCACTATTTCTGGTAACTCGCCGGAAATTCTTTTACAACCTGAAGTAAGAACTATTTCGATGGGAGAACCTTCATCTGTACCGGCTGGAACATATGGTAAAAAAGCACTTGTAAAACTTGGGTTATGGGAAAAGATTGAAGGTAAAGTCGTTTCCGCCAAAGATGTTCGTTCTGCTCTTGCATATGTTGAAACAAGCGCTGCTGAAGCAGGAATAGTATATTCCACCGACGCAGCTATAAGTGACAAGGTGAAAACTGTATATACATTTCCTGATGATGCTGTAGATAAACCTATTTCGTATCCGGCAATGACACTTACAAATGCGGTTAACGAAAAGAACGCTGATTTGTTTTTTGATTTTCTTAAAGATAGTAAATCGAAAAGTGTTTTTGAGAAATATGGCTTTAAGATTATATTGAAGTAAGAATGATGTTATTAACAACAGAAGAAATTAGTGCATTGAAACTAAGCTTCGGCTTTTCAGTATGCGCCGCGACCATCGGTACGATAGGCAGTATTGCTTTGGGCTTCTTTCTGTCACGCAGCAGGATAAGGGGAAAATGGATTATTGAATCTGTCGCGAATCTGCCCTTAGTTTTGCCTCCAGTAGTAACAGGTTATATTTTGCTCGTATTGCTTGCTCCTTCCGGTCCAATCGGGAAAATATTGGAAGGATTGGGTTTCAAAATAATATTTACACCATACGCGGCGATAGTAGCCGCTGCTGTTGTGAGTTTCCCTTTGGCGTTGCGTACAATAAAATTGTCTTTCGATTCTATAAATAATGAAATTGAAAAAACTGCCCGCACTTTAGGCGCATCGAAAACATCAGTATTTTTTGAGATAACTTTACCTCTGGCAAAAAATGGAATAATCGCGGGCTGGCTGCTTGCTTTCGCACGAAGTCTTGGCGAGTTCGGTGCGACAATAATGATTGCCGGAAATATCGCAGGCCGAACTCAGACTATACCGCTTGCAATATTTTCCAAAGCAACCCAGCCGGGTGGAATAGATCAATCATGGCGTTTAGTTGTACTTTCAATAATCATATCCTGTATTGCTATTGCATTTGGGGAAATTATTGGTAAAGGCAAATTTCCAAAGCTGAGAAAGAATCCTGAAAAGAACAAAGATGAACGTGACATAAATTTTTACACAGGCAAAGAGCGGCTTGTCGGTAAAAACGGGTAACAATCATGAGACTTGACATAATTTGTAAACATGAATTTCCTGACGGTTTCGATATCGACATTGATTTGTCATGCGAAATACAGGCGATGGCTTTGTTTGGTCCGTCCGGCAGCGGCAAGACAACAATTCTTTCGACAATCGCAGGGATATTTACTCCGAATATCGCGCGAGTTGCAATAGACAAACAAACAATTACTGATACTGAGAAAAATATCTGGACCCCGATTGAACAACGCTCTATCGGTGTCACTCCACAGCATTCTTTACTTTTTGAACATAAAACCGTACGAGAGAATCTTGAATTCGGTATGCCAAAACACCGGAAATGGAAAAAGACTTCTTCAATCGTATGTCAGAAAAAAATAGATTTTGACGATGCAGTTGAAGTTCTGGATTTGAAACGGCTTTTGCATCGTTATCCAAACAATCTTTCCGGCGGCGAGCAAAGACGAGTCGCAATAGGACGTGCAATTCTGAGCCAGCCAAGGTTATTAATTCTCGATGAGCCATTATCTGCACTTGACCATATTTTACAAAACAGAATCATGTTATATCTTAAAAATATTATTGATATTTGGCGTATTCCCACGATTATCATAACACATAACACAAAAGTCGTTCATAAACTGGCTGATAGTGTCGTTGTTATTGACAGAGGCAGGATTATTAGTATTGGAAGTCCCTTGAGCGTATTGCCTGTAACAAATCGTTCACAAATTTCAATGGCTGTATAAATAAAGCAATTTTTAAAAAAAGGAAAATAAATGAGAGTTCATTATCTTCAGCACGTACCTTTTGAAGATTCAGCAAACATAGGAAATTGGGCCAAAGCAAATGAACATTCGCTAACAAAAACAGAAATTTATAAAGGCCAACCTTATCCTGATATTTCTGATATAGATATGCTTGCGATAATGGGTGGACCGATGAATATTTTTCAGTATCGCGATTATCCCTGGCTTAAAAACGAAAAAGTATTTATAGAGAAAGCTATAGAAAAAGGAATAAAGGTTATAGGTATTTGTCTCGGAGCACAATTAATCGCAGATGTACTTGGAGCCAGAGTAACTCAGAATCCTTATGTGGAAATCGGATGGCATGAAGTAACACTTACAAAAGCTGGTACCAGTTCAAATATCTTACAAGACTTTACAAAAACCTTTACTGCATTCCACTGGCATGGCGACACTTTTGAAATTCCTAAAGAAGCAATACATTTAGCTTTCAGTGAAGCCTGCACCAACCAAGCGTTTCAATATAAAGAAAATGTAATTGGACTTCAATTCCATTTGGAATATTCACAAGAGAGCATTGAGAAGATGCTTGATAATTGTTCTGATGAATTAATTGATGCTCCATATGTTCAAAATAAGGAACATATCCGAAAAAACTATCATCTAATAAAAAGCAATATAGAATTATTAAATACATTCTTTAAGTATTTCTTGTAATTCATGGCTCATTTTCGCTTTAAAACGATGAGTCATTAAGAACTATAATATTTTCATCCGTTGGTCTAATATTTTTCATTCACATCATTTCGAACTATTTGTTGTGCCTCAACATTTTTTCATTGGATATTGCGCAATTGAATTCAGTTTGAATAGCTGAGATGATAATTGCTGCAAAATATACTTAAGGATTTTGTATTTGCGATATCCATCAAGCAAAACTAATGAATTGCCGATTTAATAACAAAAACAAACCATATTTCCAAGCCAAAGGCTCATTTGTTAATAAGAATTTATGACGAAATAGTTTCTTCTTAAGGACATCCCATTTTAAGCCGATTACTCTATTGATACTAAGTGATATAGAGTGTGTTGAATTATGGCAGAGACGTACATTTATAAAAGTTAGAATTACTATTGATGAGATTACCTTAAGAAATATCGGTTATTATCACTGATATCACAAAGTACAAAATACCTGTTTATGACCTTATATTTTTGCTTATTATCGGCTAAGTAAGGTATCGAATCAAAATGTTTTTGCCCCCTCAACCATGTTGAATTTTTTTTTATCTCAGTCATTATAAATGATTTATTTTAAAATTATGATTCTAAATAAAGAAGAAATTATTGGTTCTATAATCCGAAGGTTATAGGGCTTATTTTAAAATTTTTCAATAACCCGCAAAAAATTGAAAAAGGAGATGCTGTTATGACAAAACCAAAAATTATTTCAGAACATGGCAACCATGCCCTATTGGATAAGGAAGGTAAATATCTTACCTTCGCTCTTGCCAATGAAGAATATGGGCTGGAAATTTTGAAGGTCCGAGAAATCATTGGCTACATGGATATTACAACTGTACCGCAGATGCCTGATTATATTAAAGGTGTAATCAACCTGCGTGGACAAGTAATACCTGTAATAGACCTTAGAGCAAAGTTCGGTATGGAGACGGCAGAGATTACGGAACAAACCTGCATTATAGTAGTAGAGACTACTCAGGGCGGCCGCAATTGCAGCACCGGAATTGTGGTTGATCATGTACAGGAAGTACTTGATATTACCGGTGATAATATTGAAGAAACACCTGAATTCGGCTCATCTGTAAACACTGATTTTATAGTTGGATTAGGAAAAGTTGGCCTGACAGTCAAGATTCTTCTTGATATCGATAAAGTTCTCAGCGGAACGGATTTTTCAGATATAGTTACGAAAAACGAATGCGCAAAGAGAGAATAGACATAGATGAAAATTTAACAGAAGTGAGGTAAAAAAATGTATAGAAAATATATCTTATCAATAATTATGATTTTATTCATGTGCTCAGCTTGTTTGTCAGCTCAAATGAATAGCAATGACATCAGTGACAGAATTAGTCAGATGGAAAAAGAACTTCAGGCTCTTAAAGCTGCATCTTCAGGTCAGAACATGAAAATTACTGGAGAATCAAAAACAAATGAAACATCTCCTGCAAAAACAAGTACACCATGGAACCTGAACACGAAACAATCAGAAACATCATTTTCGTCCGTGACACAACCTATCTCAACACAGTCACAACCGGATACCGCTAAGCTACAATTGGCCAAAGAAAGTCCTATAACTCCAGTTTCCAACGAGCCGAAGCCAAAAGGTTTTTCGCTCTGGTCGAATTTGGATGTTCAGTTTTATGGTTATATAAAGTTAGATGCATCATACGATACATCTATGACATCAGCAGGTAATTACAATATTTATGTTAATTCTGAAACCTTAAATCCGGACGATGATGCTTTTAATATGACAGCAAATCAGACTCGCCTTGGATTTAAAATAAACGGGCCGGAAAAAGACGGATTCAAAACAAGCGGGCTTATTGAATTCGATTTTTACGGCAATTATGCGACAGAGAATAAGGCGAAGTTTCAGATGCGTCATGCTTATATGAAAATGAACTGGGCAGATGGCTTTGAAATTCTTGCCGGTCAGACATCTGATGTTATATCACCTCTTGTTCCTACAACTCTAAATTATACTGTTTTGTGGGGTGCCGGTAATATAGGTTACAGACGTCCGCAAATTCGTTTAACAAAAACATGGACAGGCGAAGATAAGAATTTTGTCAAGTTTGAAGCCGCTGTAGCCAGGACAATCGGCACAGACAAAGCTACAAGCGGTGCACCTTATGCAGAAACAGGTATGGATTCAGGTTATCCTACTGCTCAATCACGTTTAAGTATGTCTTTTCCCCTGCTGAAATATAAACCTACTACAATTGGTTTTTCAGGCCATTTAGGAAGAGAAGAGTACGATACTCAAACAGATGGACATAATAAGAAATTTGAAAGTTGGTCAGCCAATTTTGACCTTACACAACCTATCAATAAATGGTTCACTATTAAGGGAGAATATTACAACGGCCAGAATGTCGGAACTTATTTTGGCGGAATACTGCAAAGTATCAATACAACTACATTAAAAGAGATAGCCGCACAGGGCGGCTGGATTGCAGCAAGTCTCGGACCTTGGGATAACTGTAATTTCAATGTTGGTTTTGGCGTAGATGATGTTGAAAGAGGTGATGTAAATACCGGCAGCAAAATACAGAACTCTGCGCTGTTTGGTAATTTCATATATTCAATCAACAGCAACACCCAAATAGGATTCGAGCTTTCACAATGGGATACAAATTATAAAGATGGTGAAGATGCCGATTCAACCCGTGCCCAATTATCGTTTATTTACAAGTTTTAAGCGTAAATTTGAAATGAATCTTATGACCATTGAGTCATAATATTAAGGAGAAATCAAATGTTTAAAAATATGAAATTACGAACAAGATTGTTGACTATAGGAATTATGATGACGGTTATTCCTTTACTTACGGTTTCTATAATAGTATATCGACAGAACACAAAAATGGTGAATGTTTCTGATGAGGAAAATACAAAACTGGCTTATACAGATCTTGATCATATTACAAAGAATGTTTATGCTCTTTGTGAAACACAGCAGGAAATTATACGTGAGAACCTCGGTTACTCATTGAATGTTGCACGTGACGTTTTCAAGAATACTGGTGAAGTCGGTTTTTCAGAAGAAGCTGTAACATGGAATGCAGTTAACCAAAATAATAAAGTTTCTTCAAAAGTTGAACTTCCCAAAATGTTTGCAGGTAATACTTGGTTAGGAAATAATAGTGAAATAGGAAAAACATCTCCTATAGTTGATAAAGTCAAAACTCTTTCGGGAGCAACATGTACAATATTTCAGCGTATGAACGATGCTGGCGATATGCTTCGTGTTTGCACAAATGTAGAAAAAACAGATGGAACTCGCGCAATCGGGACCTATATTCCAAAGATAAATCCTGATGGCACTCCTAATCCTGTAGTAAATACATTGATGAGCGGCCAGACTTATACTGGTAGAGCTTTCGTAGTGAATAAATGGTACATAACATCTTATGAACCTATTATGGACAAAAACAATAATGTCGTAGGAGCTTTATATGTTGGTATTCCTCAGGAAAGTGTCGCATCATTGAGAAAAGCGATAATGGACATAAAGGTTGGTCAAACAGGATATGTGTATGTTCTTGATTCATCAGGACATTATGTTATTTCAAAAGGCGGTTCTCGTGATGGTGAAGATATTTTACAGGCAAAAGACGCAGATGGAAATTTGTTCATTCAGGAAATCTGTAAGAAAGCAACTGTTTTAAAACAGGGTGAAATTACAGAACAACATTATCCCTGGAAAAACGAAGGAGATGCCGTTGCTCGTGATAAAATTGTACGTCTTATGTATTTCGAACCATGGGATTGGATTATAGGAGTTGGTTCTTATACAGATGAGTTTTATGAAGCGAAGAATCGAATTGCAGCAATTGGAAAAACAAGTAATGTTTTACTCAGTACTATTCTTCTTTCAGCAATATTGGTTGTTTCATTTGTATGGTTCCTTGTCGCACGTGGTATAACCGGCAAAATAAATCATATTGTAAACCAGCTTACAGAAGGTTCTGAGCAGGTAGCTTCTGCTTCTCAACAAGTTTCATCTGCATCTCAGTCATTAGCCGAGGGTGCAACAGAGCAGGCTGCTGGTCTTGAAGAAACTTCATCAAGTCTCGAAGAAATGTCTGCAATGACAAAACAAAACGCTGATAATGCCCAGCAGGCTAATACTCTCGCATCTGAAGCTCGAAAAGCTGCTGATTCAGGAACTGAATCCATGAACAAAATGAATAAAGCTATTCAGGAAATTCAAAAGAGTTCCAATGAAACAGCAAAGATTATCAAAGTTATCGATGAGATAGCATTCCAGACAAACCTTCTTGCGTTAAATGCTGCGGTCGAAGCCGCACGAGCGGGTGAAGCAGGTAAAGGGTTTGCCGTTGTAGCAGAAGAAGTTCGTAATCTTGCTATGCGTTCAGCAGAAGCTGCAAAAAATACTGCCAATATGATTGAGGAATCTGTAAAGAATTCAAAGAACGGCGTAGATATTGCAACCGAAGTTGGCAAGGTACTTGATGAGATAGTTCAGGGTATTGGCAAAACTACTGATCTTGTTAGTGAGATAGCAGCCGCTTCAGCCGAACAGGCACAGGGTATAGATCAGGTCAATACCGCTGTTTCACAAATGGATAAAGTCACTCAGCAGAATGCCGCAAACGCCGAAGAATCTGCCAGTGCGTCAGAAGAACTGAGCGCTCAAGCTGGGCAAATGGACTCAATCGTGAAGGATTTGGCAATACTTATCGGCGGAGTTAACAACAGGGTACAAGGCAGTGTTGGAAAATATTCTGCTTCAAAAAAAGGAAATAAAGTTTCCAATCCAAATAAAAAGTTGTCAATGTCGAACCAGGTCTTTCATAGTATAGCAAAAGACGCATCCAAAAAAGGAAAAGACAAAACAGCAGTTAAAACAAATGCTCATAAAATGATTCCTTTGGAAGATAATGATTTTGATAATCACAATTTTGATGAATTTAATGCTTAAGAGTGTTATATAAGCGCCTCTGGATTTTCCGGAGGTGCTTATAACTTAAGTTTAATAAGGATATTAAACAAGAATACTTGCTAATACCAAAAAAAGAAAGTGAAGGTGAAAAAAATATGGCTAAATCGTTAATGATTATCGATGATTCTGCGACTATGCGAAAAATCATAATGCGAACGATGAGAATGTCTGGACTCGAGTTTGACCAGCCTCAGGAGGCTGGTAATGGCAAGGAAGCGCTTGAGAAACTTAGTAACGGACCTGTTGATATAGTTCTTTGTGATATCAATATGCCTGAAATGAACGGCATGGAGTTTGTTAAAAAAGCGCGTGAAATGAGTAGTTGCGCCGACACAAAAATAATAATGGTATCAACAGAAAGCGCTCAGGACCTGATAGATAGTGTCATTGCCGATGGAGCAAATGGTTTTATTAACAAGCCTTTTACTCCGGAAAAGTTTCAGGAAAAATTATCTCCGTTTATGAATTAAATTGAGCAATCTGAGCCGCAGTATAGATTGTTCGCAAGTTAGGAAGGAATCATAATAATGATTACAATTGACAATATTTGTATGAATAATGTTTTACTGGCAAGTGCAAGTGAAGTGTTTGAAACCATGATATTTATGGATTTGGAGCAGTGTTTCGATACTGAGCAGCAAATTAAAGATGATACTCTTTTAAGTTCAATAACATTCAAGGGAGACCTTGATGGTTGTTTAACTATATGCTGCAGTTCAGATTGTGCAAAGTCTATAGGGATAAATATGCTTGGCATGGACCCGGAAGAAAATATCAGTCTGGAAGATACGTATGATGCGCTTGGTGAAGTTGCAAATATGGTTATGGGCAGTATAAAAACAAAGATACAGCAAAATACTGCAAATATTTCTGTTTCGATTCCTATGGTGGTTAGCGGTAAAAATATCGTTACAAACCTGAGTGATAGCTCGGCAATAAAAACTTTAGTTAAGGTCACAATCGATAGTCAATATATTGCGGAATTCTGTTTATTATACAAGCATAACACTTTATAAGGAAAATCCTGATTCTAAGGTTAGATACCATGACGGCTACACAAACAGAGCTTGAGTTAAGAGCGATTGAATTATCAACAGAAGCTTTTGAAGGTTTTTGTGAAGACATTTCAGGAATGTTTGGGATAGACATGAAATGTGTACCTCAGAAGCCCTGCGAAGAAACAATTAATGGTCTGAAGAAACGCTTTAAGAAGATATCTGCCATTAATAATGTTGATACAATCGGTGCAATGCATGGTACATTCTACTTGATATTTGATCAGGCCGGTTTATTTACGCTCTCAGGTGTTATTGTAATGCTGCCTGAAAAAAGAATTATCGAAGAAGTTAAGCGAGGAACAATTAAAGATGTTGACAGCATGAACGACGCTGTAAGAGAAACAGGAAATTTGTGTGTCGGTTCATGGGACAAGGTTTTTCGTGAAGGATACGAAGGGCACGGCCATTTTGTACAAAACGGAACTTTCATCGGGAATCCATGGGATAATACCGAAGAAAGTATAAAACTTAAAAAAGAAGAATCACTTACATTCATTCCTTTTGAAATGACAGTTGGAAATTTCCCAACTTTTAACTGCGGCGTAATCTTTCCGAAAAGTATCTTTGAACCTCAATCCGAATCAATACCTGAAAATAAAGACATAACTGAAGATAATGTTGAGAATGAGGAAAGCGAAACAATCCCTGTTGGTGACGAAGTAAAGAATTCGGATGAGAACGAAGAAGTAGAAATAATTGATAAGGAAGTAAGTACAACAAGCATCGAAAATACTGAAACAAAGGTTCAGGAGGAGGAACCTGTTCCAGAAAGTGCTCCAGATAAACAGGTTGAAACACCAGTTTCAGAAACGATTAAAAGAATGACTGAATCCCCCGCAGTTTTACCTGGTCAGCCTGTTCATAAAGCTCAGGAAGAGCAGGTCCAAGATATACATAGCCGTAACGGGTCTGATATTATTTCTTTATCTCTGTGTGCTAAAGATATTATGGAAACTAATATCACTTGGTGTAGGCAGGATGAGAGCGTGCAGCAGGCTATTGAAAAAATGCAGCAGTTTGATACTGGTTATCTATTAATCGGTAACGAAAGTGTACTGGAAGGTATCGTTTCACGCTCTGATATCACAGGTGCTGTAAGTCCTTACATGCGTGCCATATTTTCAAAATGGCGCAGGCCACTTGATGACGCAACGCTTAATATCAGAATCAAGTGGATAATGAGCAGACCCGTTCATATTATTAAACCAGATACAACGATAATTAAAATAATGGAAAATATGAGGCAGTTGGGAGTTAGATGTTTTCCTGTAGTAGATTCTAAAGGTAATGCCGAAGGCATTGTCACTGTATTTGATATTTTTAAAGCATTAAATACAAATACGGATGTTTTAACTATGGGCAAGACCCTTCAGGTACCTTTGCTTGTATAAATATGAGGTTAATATGCAAAAGATAGAATGTTTGATGGAATTAATGGAAAAAGCGGCATCTTCAGTGAATATGCTCGATACTGAAGATTTCTCAGACCTTGAGAATTTGCAAAAAGTTCTTGACGAGATTAAATCCTCTCTCGGACAGATGGACAATTATCCTGTTGAGATGCTGGAAAAAGCAACCAGTGAAACAAGCGGTTCAATTGAATTGCTTCAGAAAATATTAAATAAAGAGGTTAATGACACAGCATCTTCAATCGAAATAGTCTCAAAAGCTATTGTAACTTTGCAAGGTATAATTGATCAGCTTAGTAAGTTTAAGATACAAACATGTCCAAATACGTCTGAAATAACCACAGAAAGTGATACGGAAAAGACTACACAGGAAGGTGTTGTTATTGCAGAAGATGATGTTCCTTTAGTTTTAGATTTTATTGCCGAATCTCTTGAGCATATTGAATCTGCAGAAGCAGGCTTGCTTGAGCTTGAAGAAAAACCTGAAGACAAGGATATTATCAATCAGATATTCAGAGGATTTCATACCATTAAAGGTATGGCAGGTTTCCTTAATTTATCTGATATAGGTTCATTGGCACATTCTGCTGAAAATCTTCTCGGCCTTGTTCGTGAAGATAAAATGATTCTTTCCGGTAGTGTTACAGATGTTGTCTTTGAGTCGATTGATATGATGAAAAAGATGATTAATATATTAAAAGAATCCGTTGAAACAAATAAACCATTTTTCGCACAAGAAAACCTTCCTGATTTCCTCGAAAAATTGAGGAAAGTTGCAGATAATGAACCAAGCGAACAGAAAGAATTTGTATCAGAATATTTGGACAAAGAGGTTACTGAAGAATTAAATTCCGAACAGGATGAAAAAATAGAAAATGTTATTGAAGTTGGTAATGTGACTGAAACAAATTCTGTCACTACTAAAAAAGAAAATCATTCGAGCGATGAAAAAATAAAAGTCAGCACAACCAGGCTTGATAACCTTATAAATATGGTAGGCGAGCTTGTAATCGCTCAGTTGATGGTTTCCGAAGAAGTCAGCAAGAATCCATCATTGGATCATCAACTTAATAGTAAAGTGGCAAGTCAAAGCAAAATAGTTCGCGAACTCCAGGAATTATCTTTGTCAATGCGTATGGTCCCCATCAGCGGCGTATTTCAGAAAATGGCCAGATTAACCAGAGACCTGTCACACAAATCAGGTAAGAAAATTAATTTTTCCACATCCGGAGAAGAAACTGAGCTTGACCGTTCAATAGTAGATAAAATTTCTGATCCCCTTATACATATGGTTCGTAATTCAATTGATCATGGAATCGAATCAGAACAGGATAGAATCAAAGCCGGTAAAAAAGCAGCAGGAAATCTTGGACTTCGCGCTTTTCATCAGGCAGGTAACATTATTATAGAAATTTGGGATGATGGTAAAGGGCTGGATAAGGAACGGATTTTAGCAAAGGCCATTGAAAAAGGAATTATAGAAAAAGACCAGGAATTACCTGAAGATGATATATTCAAACTGATTTTTCATGCTGGTTTTTCAACCGCTCAAAAAATTACAAGTGTATCCGGACGCGGTGTTGGGATGGATGTTGTCAAAAAAAATATCGAATTATTAAATGGTAAAATTGAAATACACTCTGACCAGGGAAAGGGAACTACTTTTACAATTCGTTTACCACTAACGCTGGCTATAATTGACGGGCAGATTGTAAAAGTCGGTAATGAACGTTATATCATACCTATAAATTCAATAATAAACAGTTTCAGACCTACATCTGACCAGATTTCTACTGTGCAAAATAATGCTGAAATGGTAATGGTACGAGGTCAATTATTTCCACTTGTCAGATTATATAAGTTATTCAGAGTCGTCCCAATAACTGATAATCCCGCAGAATCTCTGCTCGTCATTGTGGAAAATAATAACAAAAAATATTGTTTGCTGGTAGATGAATTACTTGATCAGCAGCAGGTAGTAATTAAAAATATTGGCGATGGATTAGGAAAAGTAAAAGGTGTATCCGGTGGTGCAATCATGGGTGACGGAAAGGTCAGCCTGATTCTTGATATACCGGGAATAGCAGAAATTTCTCGTTACTAAATTATATACATGGATGATTTATGAATACGTTGTTAACAAAAGAAGTTATTTTAAGTGAAGAAGATTTTCAGTTAATCAGTGATATAGTTTATAAGCATTGCAGGATTAATCTTCATACAGGAAAAAAAGAGCTGGTTCGCGCACGTCTTGCTAAAAAGCTGCGACAGGGGAATTTTAATAGTTTTCGTGAATATCTAAAATATGTTTTTGCTGATAAAACAGGAAGGGAATTTTCAAATTTGATTGATTCGCTGAGTACGAACCTTACAAGTTTCTTTAGAGAAAAACAACATTTCGATTTTTTACAAGATAAATTCTTACCGACTATTATAGAGCGTAAAAAGAAAAACAAAGATTACAGAATCCGGGCATGGAGTGCGGGCTGTTCTTCAGGTGAGGAAGTTTACTCGATTGCAATTACACTTTTAGAGGCCCTTGAAGGACAGGGACAATGGGATGTGAAAATACTTGGATCTGACATTTCGACAAAGATGCTTGAGACTGCTCGCAAAGGATATTACAATGCAGAGCGTGTCGAATCTGTTCCTGCTCATCAGAGAAATAAGTATTTATTATCAAAGGGTAAAAATAACTCAAAGGTCTTTGAAGTTAGTAAAACACTGAAAGACATTGTTGTTTTCAGACACCTTAATTTAATGGAAAGCTGGCCGCTTAAAGGCCCGCTGGATTTTATATTTTGTCGTAATGTGATGATATATTTCGACAAACCTACTCAACAGAATTTAATAGACCGTTACTGGGACATACTGAACTCCGGATCTGTTTTATTTACAGGGCATTCGGAATCACTGACGGGTATCAAACATAAGTATAAATACGTTCAGCCGACAATATATATGAAGACATAGGTTTATTAATATGACAAAAACACGAATAGTAGTAAATGTATCGGATGCGAAAGTATCTGATAATCCATCTGATGTTATAGTGACATATTCGTTGGGATCCTGTATAGGGGTATGCATTTATGATATCGACAGAAAGATTGGCGGAATGCTGCATTATCAACTCCCGGATTCACAAATGAATCCTGAGCGTGCAAAGGAAAATCCGTTTATGTATGCAGATACAGGAATGAAAATACTGGTCGATAAAATGCTCTTAATGGGTGCGAATAAAAAACGGCTGCAAGTCAAAATAGCTGGCGGAGCTGCTATGGATACGGGCCCAAAAGGATTTGATATAGGCAAAAGAAACCATCTTGCAATTAGAAAAATGTTATGGAAAAACGGAATGCTTATCAGTTCCGAGGACGTAGGAGGCTCTTCTCCTCGTAATTTATATATTAATATTGAAAATGGTATGGTGACAGTCAGGTCTAACAACCTTGAAAAAAGCTTATAATTTAAGTTTAATAAAAAAGGCACAAAATATAATGAAAATGACACTAAATACATGCGTAAAAGTACTTATAGTTGATGATTCTGCAATAGTTCGAAAGATTCTCAGTCAGCAATTAGCTCTGGATCCCAATATTGAAGTTATAGGGACCGCTCCTGATCCTTTCATAGCAAGAGATAAAATTGTAGCCCTTAATCCTGATGTTCTTACTCTCGATGTTGAAATGCCGAGAATGGATGGAATTACATTTTTGCGTAAACTCATGAAGCATTATCCCATGCCTGTTATTGTTGTAAGTTCTCTTACTCCGAAGGGCGGAAAAACCGCGATGGAAGCTCTCGAAGCCGGTGCGGTTGATGTTGTCAGTAAGCCCGGACCGTCTTATAGTATTGGGGACGCATGTACAGAACTTATTGAGAAAATAAAAGCAGTTTCTAAAGCACGCATACCGAAACAAGAATTATTACCAAAAGAAACACCCACTAAAAGACTGTCAATGACAGAAACGACTAATAAAATATTTGCTATCGGAGCCTCAACAGGTGGCGTACAGGCTTTGTCATTTGTACTTTCTCAATTCCCACCTAATGCACCGGGTACACTGGTTGTTCAACATATGCCGGGACACTTTACTACTTCATTCGCAGAACGTCTTAATAGAGAATGTCAGGTAAATGTTAAGGAAGCTCAGGATGGCGACAGAGTTATTCCAGGGCAGGTCTTGATTGCTCCAGGTGGATTTCATATGCTTCTGAGACGTTCCGGCGCAAACTATTATGTCAATGTTAAGGAAGGCCCTCGTGTGTGCAGGCAAATTCCAAGTGTAGAGGTATTATTTAATTCTGTCGCAAAGTATGCAGGTGCAAATGCTATCGGAGCGATACTAACAGGTATGGGTGATGATGGAGCAAAAGGGCTCTTAAACATGAGAAATAGCGGCTCTCATACAATTGCTCAGAATGAAGAATCATGTATTGTTTTCGGAATGCCAAAAGAAGCAATTGCCTGTGGAGCTGCCGAGAAAATCGTACACCTCTCTGATATAACTAAAAGCTTAATTGAATTTGCAAAGTGATAATAAAGAGCTTCTATAATATTTTCTTAAACTTCCATATTGAAAAACTGCTGGCGAAATAATGAATCCGGTTGAAATATAATAATTGTTATATTTTATTTATTTTTCGAGTGAAGATGATCCTAAAGAAGAGTCGGATTTCAAAATTGAGCCGAAGCGTACTCCAATTCTGCTTAGAAGTTTGAATGGAGGTGATCCGCCAATCAGGATAAAGACTACCTTTATCGATAAACATTTCTCGGACTTCTGTTTTTCTAAGCCAACTATCAAGGTAAGTTTATCTCGTTCAATTTGTTTTATCTGAGAATTAAAAATCACTTCAATGCGCCCTTTTTTTCGGAGTTGTTCGAGAGATTTTAGATTCTTCCTTCTTACTCGAAACAATTCCTCTCGACGATAAGAAATTGTTACTTGATTACCGGGCTGGCGAGCCAGAGCAATAGCCGCTTCAATAGCGCTATCACCACCACCAACAACAAGTATAGATTGATTGCGATAGTCCTTGGGATTACCAAGGTAATAGAAAACATGGGAAAGTTCCTCGCCAGGAACATCTAAACGATGTGGTGTCCCGTGTCGTCCAAGTGCGAGAATTACATAACGTGAAACGATTGTCCCTTTCGCCGTTGTTGATTTTAATGTTTTGTCGGGCAGAAGTTTGACATCAAGCCATTCTTCATTGTACCTGACTTTAATACCAAGCTTAGAGAATAAATTTCCCCAAAGTTGTAAGAGTTGTTCCTTGCTATATTTTGTTCGCCACAAGCGACCATACAACGGAATATGAACAGACCTCATTATGGCTACCTTATTGTGGGGATATTTATTCACAGATCCACCCAGACTATTCTGATCAATTGTTATGTATCTCAGATTATGTTGCCTGGCCCGCAGAGTAGCGGCGATACCCGCAGGACCGCAACCGACAATCAGTATATCCACTGGATCTATAGAAGTGCTTTCATGTTTGATGTTTTTGAGACGTTTGGCAATCTCATCTACTGCACGGATCCCTTGATTGGTTCCATGCTGAATTAAGGCCATACCCCCAAGTTCTCCGACAATAAAAATTCCCGGTATAGAAGTCTCGAAAACATCGTTGAGAATTGGGATATCTGAACGTGTTCGTATATCACCAAGACCAACTGTTATAGCTCCTACGGGACAAACCTGTTCGCAGTAAGCATGTCCAACGCACTGAGAAGCATGAATCAGATGAGCGCTTCCGTGAATAAGAGCAAGTACTCCTTCCGGACATACTCGTATGCAACTGCCGCAACCAATGCAGCGATGCTTATTAATATAAGGGTGTTGATAAAGCGGCTTATTAGTACCAATCCTTATGGCTTCATCCAATTCATTAAGCCAGCGTCGGTTGTGAGCCCGATGTGTAATAAATTCCCACAAACCGACAGATATCATAATGCCAAGAAAAATTGCGATAACAGAAGTGGTTATTGTCCATTCCAGAATATATTCTCCTTCTATTGCTTTTCTTTTTCTGATTTTTCGTTCTGTATCGTCTGCAGAATACGATTATAAAGCTGCTGTGTCAATTGCAGATTATGGAAACCGCTTTCGATAGCTTCGGATAAATCAACCTGTCTCTGTATTGATACTTCGCCGTGATTTTCAATCAGAAGTTCAATTGAATTGCGTTGCTTTTCCAGTGTTTGTGCCCATTGATAAGCTAATTGCACATATTGATCATTGTGACAATCAGCACAGCGTCGTGCGTAACTATCCATTGACTGTCCAGGGCTGTCCATTTCGTGACAATCGATACAGGCAACTCGATTATAATGCGGATCCGGATCTGCCTGAAAAGTTCGTGACTGACCCCGCATAGTATTTATCTGCATCTCGTGACAGTCTGCACACTCAGTGCCTCTGGCACGGAAAGTCATATCTTCTAAAGTATGACAATCATTACAGGACAGGTTTTTATGTACGGCGTCCAAAGTAAATTCCGTATTTTTATCATGATTAAATAACAAGTCTTTGTCATTCCATCCACTTGTCTGATGACAGGTTGTACATGCCTGAGCAAGTTTCCCTTCATGGACATCTTCATGGCAGCCCTGACAGGTTTGTAATTGTCGTTGATAACCTCCGGCTTCTGGATTGGGATAACGTTGGTTATAATCCTTATCGTTTGTATGACACTCTTGGCAAGCTACACTCATATGATCACCAGTAAGAGAAAAACCTGTTGCTTCATGCGTCTTTATATCAATACCACGCATTCCATCCGACCATTTAGTATCACGGCCTAAATGACAACTTTCACATCCTTTTATCCAGGTTGTTCTATGCGGATTTTCGTGACATTCCTCGCATGTTTTCCCGGTAACTTTGTGAAATGGTAAAGAACCTGGTACCCTTTGCTCTATAGCCGTTTCTGTACTATCAGAAGTGATTGGGTGACATTTGTTGCAATTTGTATTAGCATGTACACCTTCAAGTACGAAAATATTGTTATGCTTAAAGTTCGAAGCTGGAACAAAAACGTTCTGGTCATGGCAATCCAGGCAAGACCTCTCAGAAGACCATACATGAACGTCTACATGGCATGTTAAGCAATCTTGTGTCAAACCAAGGAAAGTTGATGCACGAGAGTATTGAGAAAATTCTGGTAATGCAAAATCCTGTGTTAATTTGTTCACATGACACTCTATACATGCAAGATTATCGTGACGTCCATCAAGTTCGTAAAGGCAATGCGGATGGTTGAATGTATTTGGATCTCTATTGGGCCATGATAAGGCACTAACCAGAGCAAATGATTCACCATGATGTTCCGGATGACATACAGAACAATTGAAATCTTCTCTTTTAGCCAGAAATGCGTGATAGCCCTGCTTCGAATCGAGTTGTTCGCCAATCTCAGTATGACATTTCAGACAACCGGCTGATAAACCTTCTGAAGTGTGGCATTCATTACAGGAATGAAGGTCGGTACCGGGTATAACCTGTTCATGAGCTTGACTCAGCGAATCAGGAAGCGGATGATGAATATACAGATACCCCGACAAAGCTGAGATAGCTATAATACCAACTATAAGCGGTGTCTTTGAATTCAGTAACATCAGGTTCTTCCTCCCAAAATCCAGAGATTACCGAATTTAATAGACACTAAGATATGTAATAAAAGCGTAGTTATTAAAAAAATGGCTAACCATCGATGCAAAAATCGAAATGTTTGCAAAAGACATTTTACTTTTGGGGATGGTTCATGACCCTGGATTTGACGTTTTTCAATCGAAAGGGAGAAGTGCATATAAAAGATCATCCCAGACAGGCCGGTTATAGTTGTCAGTTGCAGACACCAAAAGGCTAAGGTCGCAAGTGGACTTGAAAATATCAGCGTGGAGTGAAGTATGATAGCCATAGATGCAATCAAGCCTGTCATCATATGAAAGCCGAGCCAATAACGCAGAGAACCAAGCCAGTGCCAGCCGATCAGATATCTTCGGATGAGATAACTCAAATTGAAAAATATTAATACTGTACCGGTTATACTCCAGATTAATCCCATCCTTCCACTTGGACGCAATCTGTTGAAATCAACGTGAAACGGACGCTCAGACTGGGGACACATAAAATAATCCCATTCCAGAATGAAACATGCAATCAAAGCCCCAAAAACTAATAGCCCAAGAACCAGAATGATTGAAGGCATATGGAACGGCTGTTTTTCTTTATCCGTCTGCATCGTTTACCCCCAATTCTATGATCCGATTTATTAATTCCAGTTCAGGCTGGTCTTTGTAACTTATACGTCTTAAACAAATATGCAATGATTCACTCCCTGATGGTACTGCGATTTTACGTTCCCATTTCCCATAAGCAGGGATATGAGTTTTCATTTCTGGAGCTAATTCCTCACGTAAAATACTGTGCTCTGTCCCTTGATCATCCTGAGCAAATAATTCTAAAACAAGTACCCGAAATCCATAGTCACCAGTAGGCAAGCTATGAGGTACTTGATTGATTAAAGTCACCACCATTTCTGAGTCAACGTAGTTGGTTTTTATTTCGAGCATTTTTTCGATTGACTCTAAAGTTTTTATAGCGAAAAGGTGACGTCTCTGTTGCGTCTCATGTTCTATAGACACAATTATATCGGAAAATCCACCGGAAGATTGTGTCATCTTGCGAACCACACTGGACATATGACATTCCTGACATGTTTTTTTATCATCAGTGACCGAATTCCATTGACTTAGCGTAGCTTCATGGCACCTGCCGCAGATTTTGGAATCGCGATAAACTTCCGGCCTTACTCCGATAGGATGAGGCTTGACTAAACCAGTGGGTTTTATTGGTCCGCAAAGTTCTTCCTGCTCAAGATGGCACGACACACATGTGACTCCTTCGTCACGATACATGGAACGAACCATCGGAGTTTCAGCGCTGAACCTGGGCTGAGGAATGTGACAACTCAGGCATTGTTCAAAACTATAGTTATCAGTCATCTGCATATAGTGTGAATTAACATAAGATTTGGAATGGTCAGAATCCAACCATTCTTTATGAATATCAATGTGACATTTCCCACACTCTTTAGCTTTAGGGAATTCCTCAATAACCTTAGTCAAATAATCAAATGATGTGCACCCAATCAGGCAAACTATAAGAATATTCGGCATGAGAATCCATAGCCTGACTTCTTTATATTTTGGTTTAAATATTTCTAAATATCTTTTCAAGTGCATCAACAATCTCATATATATCACTTTCCGCTACTATCAGCGGCGGCATAAAGGTTAAAACGTTTCGACCTGGCCCGGTCTTGCCTAACAGGAAACCCGAATCTTTCATCTTCTCTAATATTGTATCAGTTAAAACTGTTGCATCCATTTTTTCAGTTGCTTTCAGTTCGATCCCAATCATCAATCCCTTACCTCTTATATCGGCTATAAAAGGATATTTACCTAAAAAGCTTTTCAGATAATTCATGAGTTGTTGGCCGATTTTATCAGTCCTTTCAGCTAAACAATCACGTTTTAAAATCTTTAAGAAAGCTAAAGCAGCAACAGCCGTAACGGGATTGCCTCCGAAAGTCGATGCACCAGGGTGCGTATAGCTTTGAGCGATTTTCTCCGTAGTTGAGAAATAGCCGATTGGTGTTCCCCCTCCCAATGCTTTTCCTCCGGTAATAATGTCTGGTATGACATTCCAATTTTCCATTGCAAACATTTTTCCTGTTCGTCCAAATCCAGTCTGGACTTCATCAGCAATTAAAAGCATTTTATATTTATCTAAAACCTGCCGCAATTTTGAATAATATTCAGCCGGAGGTACCTGAATGCCACCATTTCCCTGAATTGGCTCAACAAACATTGCTGCCGGTTTACCACTGGTAGAAGTCTGAATCGCGTTTTCTACTTCCTGAATACATTGGAATTGGCATTGGCCATAGGTTTGACCAAAGTGACAATTATAACATGTAGGAGCAGGAACGTGAGTTATACTACCAACCGGATTCGGATCAGTTCGCCAGAAGGAAAGACCAGTTAAACTCATACCAAGTTTTGTGCGGCCATGCAGAGAATTTTGCAATGCAAGAAATTCATTTCGTCCCGTATATAGTGTCGCAAGTAAAGCAGCTCCTTCGTTCGCTTCTGAACCGCTGCAACAGAAGAAGGTCTTGCATATTTCTCCCGGTAAAACATGCGCCATTTGTTCCGCTAAATTAACGATTGGTTCTGTCAAATATATTGTTGTAGTATGCTGAAGAGTCTTAACCTGTTTGCAAATTGCATCGGTAATTTCAGGATGACAATGTCCCAAAGCGTTGACACTTACTCCGGAATAAAAATCCAGATATTTTTTGCCTTGAGAATCATACAAATACATTCCTTGGCCGCGAACAATCTGCGGCGGATTTTTATAAAAATGATATACGCAGGGAATCATGTATTTCTTTTTTTTCTCAATTATTTCCTGAGGTCCCAATGGTTTTGTTTCAGACACTTTTCAACTCCTCAATATTGCTTGATTTTCTCAAAGGTCCGTTACTCATCTTTCGACCTGTAATATTTTCGAGCAAATCAATATTTGCAGATATGTCAATAGGTTGTCCCGATGAAAGACTATTGAGTACATTTCTATATATCGAAGTAATTTCACCAACTTTATTTGAAGAATCCAGTTGAGCTTCAACGCGAAGGCCGGAAATTTTACTTCCCGAAAAAAGATTTATGTGAGGTAATATACATACATCAGTCGAAGTGAATAAATGATTCCTGCATCGCCTGTCACAAACCAGAGGAAAACTATGTCCTTCGATATCCTGCATCGAGAATCTATCTTTCCTGCAATTCATCGAGCAAATATCTTTCGGTGACTCACCTGAAGAAGATGCAATCACACAGTGCTCCATAAGCATTCCAAGCATTGGCCCCTGTGCGATTACATCAACATGTAAGCGGCATTTTTCTATAAAATCAAATAAATCGTTTAAGGATAATTCAATTGAAGCAGTAACTTTTGTTGCTCCAAGTGTGGATAGTTCATCAGTTGAAATACTATTACATATATTCATCGGGAAATCAGCAATAATATTTTTAAAACCAAAGTTTTTAACCATGCTCAGGCTTCCAAGATTGGAAACACCTATCGAAATATTTTTCTCATTGCGAAATACTTTCAACCAGTCTTTCCATTCATTCATATCACGTTCATCTGTCACATAAGGCATCATTAATGCTGCACGCTTGTTTTTAGAGGTAACTTTGCGAACAAATTCTTTAATCCACAACTCATCCATCTTCGCACTATGATGAATATAACCATTGCTATTTAAATATATCGCATCGGCTCCATTTTCCAAAGCAGATTCAGCAGAAGATTTGTCTGATACATGAACAATTAATTCAGGAACTGATTTGAACGGCTTGCTGATTTCAGAAACATCTTCAAGAGTAATTTCCTGTTCAGGAGCGGCATAGCTGAAAAATCGAGGTTCACGCAATCCCGAAGGATCTACGCCAGCCAAACCTGAATTTGTAAAGGTAAGTGCGGTTGTAAATTCACGCACACGATTACTGAAAAGATTTTCCATTTCCTTGAAATTTGTAGAATAATGCACAGGATCATTACAATATTCATCAAGTGCTTTTCGATAAATCTCAACCATTTCTATAATAAATTCCGCGGTACGCATTCTTCCTTCAATCTTAAAAGAAATAATACCGTTTTGTACCAAAGAAGGAATATGCTGAAAAAGACACAAGTCCTTTCTCGCCAGTAAATATCCTCCATCTGGTCCATCAAACTCGACATTTCCTTTTTCAGATATTAACTTCCAGTTCCATCGGCATGGCTTCATACATTTGCCGCAATTGGAGCTTTCACCAAACATAATTCCGCTTAGATAGCAAAGAGAACTTTGTGTAATACACATGTCACCATGAACAAAATATTCAGTTTCCATACCAGATTTTTCGGCGATTAAACGAATTTCGTGAATAGGTATGTCACGCGAAACAATGATTCGCTTGAAACCCATCATTTTTAGTGTCATCGCTGTTTCAACATTATGAACATTCATCATCGTGCTTGCATGCAGCGGCACTTGAACACATATCTCTCTTGCCAATGCGGCAACTCCAGGGTCCTGCACGATTATTGCATCAGGATTTATCTGTCTTACTGTTTTAAGGACATTTCTAAGTGTTGAAAGCTCCGAATCCCTTACAAGACTATTCAAAGTAAAATACAGCTTCCTGCCATTTTCATGAGCATAATCAACAGCCTTTGCAAGCTCTTCATCAGATAAATTATAACTTTGGCGATGCTGTCTCATATTCAAATATTTCCCACCGACATAGACCGCATCGGCACCGGCTTCAAAAACAGATTTAACTGCATCAAGCGTCCCGGCCGGAGCCAGAAGTTCAGGTTTTGTTTTAAATTGCATTATTTATTCCTTCTCTTTTTTTTCTATATTTTCCTGAATAAAACTATCGATAGCTATTGCGAGTTTTTCTTCCTCGCTTCTGAAAAAATGGTCGCTCTTTTCCCAAATATCTATTGTTGCATTGTCACTACACGATTTGCAAAACTGCTCAAGATTCTCCGATGTATATAAAAAATCTTCTTTGCCGCTTATAACCAGACAAGGTTGTTTGCAGGATTGTAAAAAATCAAAATTCACTTTTCCTATTGGAGGCGCGATTCCAACTAAAATTGATTTCGATTTATTTTCCATGCCGTATTTGAAACCCGTTGCTACTCCAAAAGAGTATCCAATAATTACTAATGACAAATCGGACGCACTTCTTGCAAGCTCTTTCGCCGCGGCTCGTACATCTTCTATCGCATCATGGTAATCCAAATTATTTTCGATTTGCTGCCAATAATCAAAAATACTCAACTCAGAAGGCAAATTGATTTCACTTTTTCCCACGCCGCGATAATTGAAACGGAGAGTAATAGAATCTTTCGCAAAATATTTTGCGAGATTTTGAATCACATTATTTTCCATATCACCGGCAAAATGTGGATGCGGCGAGCAGAGAAGAACAGCTTTTTCAGGTTCTCTGCTTTCAGGGTATGCAAGGATACCGGAGAGCTTTAATGAACCACACGAAAAAATGATTTGTTCTTCTATCACATTCATTTGCATTAATATAATCCTACTGAAAATTTTGGTATTTCACTAACAACTGGCTTAGGATCACGAATACCATCCATAATAAAACCTTTGCTCTTATGGTTTTGAGAAGGTTCTATTCTTATAGCCGTATCTCTTTCAACCATATTGGCAATAAATTGAAATTCATCAAGACGACTCATAACAATCCTGCCTCGCTGATTATAATCAACAAGTTTTACTGGATTCAATTTGAATTTATCTTCCGAATTTTCAAAAATCTGTACTATCAATCTATTTCCTAACGGAAAATAATCAAATCCTGTTTCACTATTATAGTTCAAGTGCGGCATCATACCAAAGAGCGTATTTCCAAATCCTGAAAGTATTACTGCTTCTGGAAATTCCTTACTCATTTTCTTCATAAATTCGTTACTTGCGGCCATTCCACCAAGATGTAATCCTGAAATATTTTGTTTCTGCTCAGATGATAATTTTTCAGAAAGGCTTTCCAATACAGCCGGAGTTGAAAAAATCACACTTATATTCTGAACTTCCAGAATTGCAAGAGACTGTCGCTCGATATGCTCAAGATACCGCATAGCTGCAAAGCTGCCCGGCACAAGTGTTTTCGCCCAACGAGGATCGAAATCAACTCTGAAAATGTCACCACATCCTAAAGCTAAAGCACATGCTTTTGCAGCCTGACCTATAATGTGCGGCCCGGTCGGACCTATGAATAGCCAGTGCCCTTCAGTTGGAAAATTACATATTTTAGTTGCTTCGATAAACGGCTCGACAAAAGCGGCATAAAATTCATCGTTACGATGTATTGCGGTCTTGGGATGCCCTGATGTACCAGCGGTTTCTGCTATAATATAATCTTTACAATCTCGAAATAACCTGGGAATGAAATCCTCTATAGGCCTGTGCATCAATGCCTGCTCGTCCATAACTCCCAGAACAGGCAGATCTTTAATAGTTTGTATTTCTTTGCGAACATTCAATCCTAACAATCGTTCTTTTTCGAGCCAATATGGACTCCCATTTTGTGAATCAAAATGAATATTTATAATATGTCTCAATTTTTCATTGACCATGTCATTCATTAATAGAGTTTCCTTTTGACTGTTTGTTCCATAAATTTAAAATAGTCACACAAGCAGGTAAAATTAAAACATCACCAAGCCACGCAGTAAACATAGTTATGGCGGCTAAAATACCAAAATATCGGATAGGTTTAAATTGTGAAAAATACAAAATAAAAAAACCACTCGCAGCTATAATTGAAGTTAAAGTCACCGCAGAACCTATTTCATAAAAGGTCTTTTGAATCGCCGGAATAATTGCTTCATTGTTGTTTCGATGAATTTTAAAATGTGTAAGAAAATGAATAGTATCATCTACTGCAATTCCAATAGCGACACTTGCTATCATTACAGTAGCCGCATCTATAGGAATATGAGTTAAAGCCATAATGCTGAATAATACGAATATAGGTAAAACATTTGGAATAAATGCAGCTAAAACAGCTTTCATGGACTTCATAAAAGTACCAATAAGAAATAATACAATAACCAGGGCAAGGCCAAAGCTTTTTATCTGTGTGCTTATTAATGATTGTTGTGCAGCATTTAGTAAAGGAACAATGCCTGTTACAGTATATCTGGTTTCAGTGCTCAGGTTATCATCCGCTAACAAATGAATGCTGTTTATAAGTGCATCATATTTATTACTATCCATTGCTCGTACGAAAACTGACATGCGTAAGTGAGTCTGATCCTGTGAACTGATATTATATCGATCCAACAAATCATAAGCTGGATTCTCCCGTATCTTATCTGAGCTTAACAAAGCAGGATAATGAATACTTTTAATAAAAGATGCTATCGAGCCGCTATGTAATACTTTTGCTACCTGAGGTTCTACTGAAAGCTGCCCGGATATTTGCTCCAATTCTTTCAGGGTCTGACGCACTTTTTGAGAAGGTGTGACAAATTCGATTTCTACTGTATATAAACCTGTCAGATTGTCACCAATAAAGCTGTAATCACGGCTGATTTTCGAGTCTTCGGGAAAGAATTTAAGTACGTTTGATTCAATCCTTGCTCGTGCAGTTAAGTTAATGCAAAGTAGTAGTAAAATAACAGATACAGAAGCAACTTTCAATTTATGCTTTGACATGATAGCAGAAACATGAGATGTCCAATGAGTTGAAGCTGCTTTTATATTCGAAGTTTTTAAAGGTAATAATAAAAGCAAACCGGAAACAACGAGCAGGTTTATACAAAATGAAAGGATAATGCCTATCGCTGCGAAAATACCAAAATCAATAACTGGCTCCATATCAGATATCATAAGTGAACTGAAACCAACAGCGGTAGTAACACTCGAAACAATTATCGGCATGCTCACTTCTACGAGTGTTTTTTGCATGGCAATTTTTCGGCTTCTATGTTCAGAATAAAGCGATATGAAACGCAAAGTAATATGAATTCCTCCTGCCAATGACAGGACACAAAGCAGTGAAGGTAAAATTACTGTAACCATATTAAAGGTTTTGCCTGAAATGATAAATAAACCGACGGTCCATATAGTAGTAACGCCGACTGAACATAAAATGGCAATTATCCCGGAAATATTCCGAATTGATACTATTAAGAATACTAAAGATACAAAAAAAGCAATCGGTAAAAATGTACGCGAAGCTTGCTGTGAACCTCTATCCAAAGCAACATTCATAAAAGGAGTGCCAGCTAAATAATATTTTCCCCCGGTCGGCATATTCCCTTTTACTACGGCTTCAATATTTTCGATGGTACTTTTTCGTAAAGCAGGAGTTTCAATTTTATTGAGCCAGACAATAATCCCAAAAGTATGATTCTCCAAAGAATAGATCAGGTTATTCGGCAACTCACTTTCTACAATAAATTCTTTCCAGTTTGATTGAAGCTTAGCCAATCCATCTGCCAAAGAGCAAGGAGCCAATACCATATCGACATTATCAATATTCTGCAATTTTTCAGATATAGTCCTTTGAAGCTCAAGTGCCTCTTCATCAAGCGGATCCAGCGATTGGCATGCGATAATTACAAATTCTTCATTACCAAATCTATTAAGAAAGCTACTGTATTGAGAGTATTCTTTGCTGTGCCTGCCAATCCACACTTCTATGGAATTATCGACTTTTGCTTTTGGCAGCCAGGAAATAGGTATCAATGCGGATAAAATTACAATAACAGCCGCATACTTTCCATAACGAATTAAAAAATTGGAGAGTTTATCCATTATTCTCTCCTGATTCATAAGGATATTTTCTAAAAAAAGCTGCCAATACTGTAGCAAGTTTCAGGCCGATTTCTATATTACCTTTTATGTCGATTTTCTTTCTGAAAAAAGCCTGCTGTGGAGCCAACTTACCTTTTACAATTCTTTCAAAAGTATCACCATCAATAGAATAAGCACACTGGCTTTTCATTCCATTCAGCGATATATTTTCAAGCCTGCCTTTCTCAATTTCAAGATACCAGCTTTTTGAAGGTATTTCAGAAACACTTATTCGGCAGTTCGCTGTAAGATTTTTTAGATCAGGCAAAAGCTGTTTGTGCATCTTATCAGCCAGAAATCGATTAAAATAATCTTCAACAATATTAGTGTGTCGTATATCTGGTTGTTTTTTTGTTTCACTACGATACTTTCCCCATTGTTCTTTCCGAGCATAATTAAGCAATTTTCTAAAAAAAACCAGATTCATTTCTGGAATTTCAAATATATCCCCAGATACTACCTGTTCAGTGAAAGTACGGTCAAATATTGGTTCTTCACACAAATAAGGCATATATAAAGATGAAACTTTTTTGTACATGAGTTCATATCGGCTTGCTTTTTTTCGCTTAAAATCTTTTTCATCAACAAATCGAGCCCGGGGAATATCAAATAACTCGATAAATATTTCTCGAAGTTTATCAAGAGAAATCGGATTGGGATTAGTAATATGATATACACCGGGTTTATTGGATTTGATTATGTACCAAATCATTTTTGAAGCAATATCTATGGGAATAAAATTTTTAGTTGCATTAGGATTCGCGATTGCACGAAATTCCTGATTTTTAATTAAATCTGCCGCATTATCGAAAAATTTGAGCAAATTATATACGCCATCAAAACTTACGATTTTGCCTTTTTGAGAATCTCCAACAAGAATCGAAGGTCGAAAAATCATAACAGGCAATCCAGTTCTTTCTGACCAATCCTGAACATTCTTTTCGGCGCAACATTTTGATTTTTCATAATTATTATGGAATTCTTGCCCGACATTGAGTTCATATTCTCTGACAACACCCTTTCTTTTGCCTGCAACATATGCAGTACTGATATAACACACAGGAGTCTTTAGTTTTTCTGCTAAATCAAGAACATTGGTGGTTCCATTTACATTTATCAAATTACTTTTTTGAGCTGATTCATCTGAAAAATCCAATAATGCAGCGCAATGAATTATCAGTGACACATTAGATAATCCCTGATTTGAAATTCCGAGATTCTTATTACATATATCACCCAATATTACTTCAAGATTATCACCATAAGACGCATCGATAATTTTCAGTGTACGTTTTGTTCTGACTGTGGCAATTTCATGATTCTGTTCCCTGACTAACGCTTTTATTGTATAACCTTCATCAAGCATATACCGAGCTAAAACACTACCAAGCGAGCCGGTTATTCCAGTCAGTAGTATAGAACCAGGAATACTCATTTTGCTCCTGTAGGAATAAACTGGTTATTCTCATCGTATATACCCATCAAATTATATTGGGTGTTACGAACAGCAGGCGTGAAACCTGCATTATGAATGGATGAGATAATTTTCTCAACCGACATTCCAAATGATAACCCTGTTGCACTTACTACACTTTCTTCCATTAAGACTCCACCGAAATCATCTGCTCCGAATTTTAATGCAAGTTCCACCATGTCAGGACCTTCAGTGACCCAGCCTGCCTGTACATGGTCAACATTATCCAATACAAGTCTCGCTAATGCAACTATTCGTAAATAATCTACACCGGAAGGTAATGGATAAGACAATTTTGTATGATTAGGCTGGAAACTCCATGGAATAAACGCACGAAAACCTCCTGTTTTGTCCTGTAGTTCTCTAACTTTAATCATGTGTTCTACTCGCTGAGCCGTAGTTTCACCAAGGCCATAAACCATCGTTGCGGTTGTGCTCATTCCTATACTATGAGCAGCCTCCATAACTTCGAACCATTGTCCAACTGTAAGTTTTCTGGGGCTTACATTCTGACGAATTTCATCAACGAGAATTTCAGCTCCACCGCCGGGAAGTGAATCCAAACCAGCATTTCGCAAACGTTCCATAGCCGCTATTACGGACAATTTGTTTTTTTGCGCAAGCCAATAAATTTCTGCCGGTGACAACGAATGTAACCAGATATCTGGCACTTTCTTTTTTATCGATTTTAACATATCTTCATACCATGGTAAATCAAGTGTAGGATTTAGTCCTCCCTGAAGCATGATTTGTGTAGCACCAAGTTCTACGGCTTCTACTACTCGGCGTACGATCTCATCAATCGACATAACAAAACTGTTTTCGTTGTTGGGTAAAACATGAAAAGCACAAAATTTGCATCCAACTGTGCAAACATTCGTAAAACTAATATTTCTATCAATAATAAAAGTACATCGCTTATCAGGTACCTTTTCGTGCCTGCGTTTGTTTGCCAATCTTCCAAGCTCATGAAATGGAACTTTGTCATGTAAAATAACAGCTTCTTCGAGACTTAGCCTTTGTCCGTTCTCAGCTTTATCCAGAATATCCTTATATATTTCAATTGATGTGATTGTATTTGATTTTATTTCATGTTTCCGAGTTGAAGATTGTTTATAAATACTGTTACAAAGTACAGGTTCTAATTCAAGATTAAGAATGAAATTCTCCATTTCTTTTGGGCTGGAAAATTTTGAATCATCCCCTGCACCCGCCGCACGAGCTATTTGTTCATTAATACTTGTCCCTCCCACGTCATCTGCACCTGAAAACAACATAGTCTGAAGGAGCTTTCGTTCCATATAATTTGCCAGTACACGAATATGTGGAAAATTGTCCAAAACAATTCGTGCCATCGCGACCATACGCGTAATTGAATAACCTCCCGGTGCAGAAGAAACTTCAATCTGTGTGCTTCCGGGATGGAAAGGTAGAGGACAGAAAGCAAGAAATCCTCCTGTTATATCCTGAAGGTCCCGCAACTGGAATAAATGCTCGATAATATGCTCTGATTTTTCGATGTGTCCGAATAAAATTGTCGCATTACTGGCGATGCCAAGTTCGTGAGCCTGCTTGTGAACATCGAGCCACTGTTCTGCCGAAATCTTGTTCGAGCAAATTTCCTGACGAATTGTATCATTAAATATTTCGGCTCCGCCGCCTGGTATAGCATCAAGACCTGCTGATTTAAGTTGTTGTAAGACCTCATGAATTGAAGTCTTTTCAAGTTTCGCAAGCCAGTGGATTTCAACAGCCGTAAGTCCCTGGATTATTACTGATGGCAAGATTATTTTTGCTCTTCTAAATAATTCTAGGTAATAATCCAACCTCAATTGTTCAGTCAGTCCGCCAACTACATGTAAATCAGTAAGTCCCAATCCGGCTGATTCTCTAAGAGATTGTGTCGCCTGCTCAAGGCTAATAACATACCCCTCTTCGGAATCTTCTTCTTTCCAAAACGCACACAGCTTACATTTGTTTTTGCAGATATTTGTTGGGTTAATATTAAGGCTGTGAACGAAATGAACCTTTCGACCATGTTTTGCCTTGCGAATCTGATCGGCACGATACATTAATTCACTTATATCCGCGTTTACAAAATCATCTAATGCCTGATCTAACGAAATTCTATCTGACCAGACTTTCCTCTCTTGGATACAATTGTTGAATACCTTCATGGATTTCCTTTTTATTTGAAGAGACACTTCTCGTATGAATATTTATTTCATTATGATTATTTTAGTAATCAACTCAGAGAATTTTTTTATGCTTTCTATCTCTTGCGTTCCAATCTCATAATATAAACAATCAGTAAGATAGTGTTCTATATATGATGAACTGAGTTGAAGCTTTTCTGCATAAATTCGAGATAAAAATTGAATATTCAAAATACCTTTGTACCTTGCACTTTTAAGTATTGATTCAAGCATTCCTTCATCGGAGCATTTTTCTTTATAAACCCATACAGCAAATACAAAAGGCAGGCTTGTTTGTTCATACCACATTTCAGATAAATCGTAAGAGTACTTAGAGTTACTCTGCTTAACAGCCTTATCACCTATAATAATATAAGCATCTGTTTCTACGTTTTCTGCCGTAAAGTATATATTATGGTTATCTCCAAAGTATTGCGAAATCAGAATCTTTATCAGCAAATTTGAAGTGCGTGATTCTGGAAAAAGTCTTATTGATTTTATATTTTCAAGAGGTTTTCTTGATTGCAGCAAAACACTTTCTACCGAACCTTTGGCACATATCCCTAATCCCGGCACCATTCTTAAACTGTCATCTAATAGGAAGTCAACTATAGGCATAAGTGCAACATCAATTGTACCGGTTCTTAGCGTATCCAACATTTCTGACGGATACTTTTTCACGAGAGAAACCGAGTGATAAAAGTCAGAAATAAAATAAACAAGTGGAGCAGCATTACAGTACGGTAGAACTGCGAATTTAAACATCGGCACCTCCATATGCGATTTCATTTTTTATTTAATACCATCCTTCTCTATACGGTACAGTTAAATTTGAGTTCATCGGAAACTATACTAACAAAACAGGATTATACAACTATCTAATAAATATAGCAATAATCTATGGTTAACAAATATTTATTTATGCCATATGACAATACTATAAATCAGAACAATTTAGTATAGATGATGTTTTGAGTCATAAAGCAACCGGCTTGCAGGAGAATTTCAAAATCCTGCAAGCCGGCATAAGCTGCAATTATTCACATTCGTTTATTTTATTATGAATTTATTTTTTTCCTTTTTATTGTTGCTCACTTTTCGTATGTTCATTGAAAAACTTAAATACATCCGGCATAGCACCACCGATGATTCCGCCGTGATCCAATCCGGGCATAGACTTGTACTCAACCTTGAATTCAAGTTCTTTTAGCTGATCATATAATTGTTTCGAACCGGTAACTAATGTATCAGCATCTCCAACTGTAATAAATAACGGTACATTCTTAAGTTTCGATTCCTCTGTCCATGTAAATCCGAAAGCCGCTGGTGCTAATCCAGCTACTCCAGCCCAAATGTCAGCATACTTCTCACCCATGTGCAGAGCGCCGCCACCACCCATGGAGTGTCCCATCAGGTATATACGATTATCATCTATGTTAAATTCCTTGCGGGCCATTTCCAGAACGTTCATTGCGTCTTTCTCACTAAGTTGGGCAACCTTAGCTGAGTCAGTCTCTTTTGTTCCACCAATCGCAGGTCCACCACGGCCACCCATCATCATACCGCGGCCACCACCAGCCATACTACCTCGGCCAGCACCCATACCACCTGGCATTCCACCGCCAGCCATAGCAGCACCGGGAATTCCACGGGCACCAGGTACGCCACCGCGACCTGTCATTCCGCCCATACCTCCACGACGACCACCAGTAGCACCTGTACCACGGCCGCGGCCACCCATACTGAAGTTCATACCAAACGGACCGCTCGGACTGTAGCCCATTGCACCGACCATTATGTAACCATTTTTTTCTGCTTCTTCTACACATTGACTACGCATGAACGTGCCATGATTTCCGCTGAATCCATGAAGTGCCAAAACCAGCGGAGCCTTTTTATCTTTATCTACCTTTGAGGAAACGAATACCGCATAAGGAAGCATTTCATTGGTATCAGTAAAGAGATACTCTCGAAGTTCCACACGGTCATCAACCGGATCGGCCCCGGTGCGCCTGCTTTCTCCTGCTGTTTTACCTACAGGCTCGCTCGTGACCTTCGATGTCGCGAGATTGGCACTTGCATTGTCTTCCGACTTATTCTTCGCAATTACTGAAATCGCGAGAAAAACGCAAATAATTACAGAAACAAATAATAATTTTCTTGTTTTTAACATACTAAAACCTCCAATACAAATTAACAAAGAATTTTTATTCTGTTTTTATCCAGCCATGACGAGACATGAAACGTAATGCCTGTTCAGGCCATTCCTTCACAGTTTCATCATTGATGTCCGCGCCCATTCCGAAACCATGCTGCGCCAAATCCAAAAGGTGCATTTCAACAGGAACTCTCGCCTTCTGA